>JAGVLX010000007.1 GCA_020054065.1 Parachlamydiales bacterium
CACAGAGACACTAAGAAATCTCTTCGTGTCTCTGTGCCTTCGTGCCTCTGTGTTGAATTTTCTTCTAGTTATTTCCCTTTAGGGGACCCCGAAGGGTTGTTAAGCTTCGTGTTGAATTTTTCTTTTAGTCATTTACCGACAGAGGATCTGTTTCGCTTTGCGTTAAAATAATTTTATGAACTTCAAATTTAGGTTGCAGCTGCCCCCGATTTAGCGGCTTTTTTTGCAAGGGCGGCGGCTAAAGCTTCCTGGTGTCCTTTGGGAAGGGCAGGCCCTGGCTTAGCTTTAGGCGCTGCTGGTTTAGCTGCTGGTTTGGGAGCAGGTGTTTCGGTAGCCGCTGCAGGTTTGGGAAACTTGCCCTTGACAGGCGGAGGCGGTGGGAGTGGTGCTTTACCACTCGGTGAGGGGGGTGTAGGCAAGTCTATCACGACAGGTGTGCCAGCGGCTTTTAACTTCTCTTGTAAACCTTCCACGATGGCTAATAATCGTGTATTCGTATTGTTTGCTTCAGTAAGAGCTGTTTGCAGGTTTCCGACTTGTTCGTTTAGCGGGGTGATTTTTCCTTCGACTTCAACTAGACGTCGATTCAGTGCATCGAGATTGCGATTCGTTTTAGCAAGGGTTTGATAAAGATAGGTGATCGCCAGCGCAATCAACGTCAGGCCAGCCGTCGCAGCACCGGTTGAAATGCCAGCCGCCGCCGCGACTTTGGCAACCAAAGCGGTTACGCGCACATTCGTAGCCACTGCAATCACGAGGGAGACGCTTTTTGACGCAACCCATGTAGTTTTTGGAAATGTTTTAGCGATCTGTTGGGTTTTCGGAAACCAGTCCATCAACCGTTCGATCGCGAGGCTGGTCGTGATTGCGGTGGTGTAGAAGACCACACCTTGGAGCGGTGTAATCTTATTAATTGAATCGAAACTAATTGCTTTTATGAATGAATTAAAATGCATGAGTTTTTACCTAATTAAATTATTAAACCATAATTATAGAAGTTAACGATATAAATGTAAATTGCTAACAATTAGTATATTGCTAATTCGACGCCGGAGATCGGGCGTCCTAAAAACCCACTGCCCAGCAACGCAAATTTTTCAGGATCGTCCGAAACAAAAAAGCGGTGAGAAGGAGAGTTATGGGCGGCGCGTTGGAGCTGCTCCTCTTTTAAAAGACGCTCCACTTCCGCCGCACAGGTAGACGCTGAATCCACGAGCGTCACCGTCGGGCCGATTTCATCTTGGATCAGATCCCGTAATAACGGATAGTGCGTACACCCCAACAAAAGGGTATCGATCCCCTGCGCTTTTAAAGGTTTGATGTAGTCGCGAATGATCAAACGGGTAGCAGGGTGGTCATGCAGCTGCTCTTCGACTAAATGAACGAGCAACGGACAGGCGGCCGAAAATACTTCTGCCTGTGGCAGCCGTTGCTTTATGGCCGCTTCAAATGACCCCGACTGAATCGTGCCTTTAGTGCCCAACACTCCAATCCGTTGATTGCGGGTGACGGCAACCGCTTGGTGGGCTCCCGGTTCGATCACTCCGATTAACGGAATATTAAAAATCTGCCGTAGTTTAGCCAAGGCATGGGCAGAAGCGGTGTTGCACGCCACGACTAAGAGTTTAATCCGTTTTTCGAGCAGGAACACTGCATTGTCGATCGAATATTTAATGATGGTCGCTGGGCTTTTATTGCCATAAGGAAGGCGGGCGGTATCGCCAAGATAGATCAACTCTTCATGCGGAAGCTGTTTAACGATTTGCTGCATGACGGTGAGCCCGCCGAATCCGGAGTCAAATAAACCGATCCGGCGTGCAGCTAGCGGTTCATTCTGGGAGTAAGAGTTTTTGCCCGACAAAGATTTTGTCATTGGTGAGGTTGTTGAGCTCTTTTAAGGTTTGTACGTTGGTATTATTCTCTTTGGCAATCTTTTCAAGTTTATCACCCGATTTGACGCGGTAGAACTTGCCTTCAGCAGTGGTGATGACGCTGGCTGCTTTGGTTGCGGTGCCATCCTTCACTTGCAGAGCGTCGGCGATGGATCTTAGGGCGGATTCCAGATTGTCGATATTGTTTTTTTGCTGATCGCTAATTTTTTCCAGGCGCCCGATTTTTTGATTCAGCTGCGCAATCACTCCGGTGGATTCATTCGCGTGATCTTTGATCTGTTTCAGATCGGCCGTTAAACTTTTCAATGCCGTTTCGAGTGCGAAAACCCGTTCTTCGATCGCCCCGACATTACTTTTTAACTGGTCTTTGCTGGCTTGGTGGGTGTCGCTCACATGCTGGCGCAATCCTTCAATCGTAAGGTCCTGATTTTGCACTTTCTCTTCAAAAGTGCGGATCTCTAGTTCGTGATTTTTAAGCGCATGGCGCAAATCGTCGATGCTATCGCGCAATTCTTTTAAAGAGCTGTTGGTATCGGAGTCGTAATCGTATCGACGGGGAGCGCCGTTCAGCAAATGGGTGCTGATTAAAAGTACGGCTAGCAGAAGGAATAGGTTGGGTCGCAGCATAGGGATCATTGAGTGCGCGTTTGATTAAAACGCGCACATTAAATTGCAGAATTGTTAGCGGATATACACTTTAAATTGGCCGCGGCGATTCAGCGACCAGGTGCTTTCATCGGTGCCGCCGACAAGCGGGCGTTCTTTTCCATACGAGATGGTGAAAACGTTGTCGGGGTTTACTCCGCTGTCAACCAGCATATTGCGGATGGTGTTCGCACGGCGGGCGCCTAATGCGAGGTTGTACGCTTCGGGTCCGCGTTCGTCGCAATGCCCTTCTACAAACACGTAGACATTGGGATGGGAGCGCATGTAGTCGGCAACATGATGAATGATGCCAAGGTTCCGTTCCCCTTTGACGAGGTTGCTGTTGTACTCGAACAAGACGTTTTGGAAGATCGGAGAGAGGCGCGGGTCATTGGCGGGATCCATAAACGCTTCGATGCCTGGGATCGAACTGCCTGGGTCGCCAGGTGTTTCACGCGCTTGTGCGGCATCGGTCATGCATACGAGATCGTTGCCATATTCATCTTGGAGGGGAATGAATTCCCGCTCGTTGAAAGCAACTTGGGAATCATATTCCGGCTCAACGCAAAAATCATCACGATTGACAATCTGGCGCGAATCGCAATGTTTTCCGCATAAGGTGTTAAACCCTCTTCCAACATGTCTTCCGCACGATTTTGAATCTTCCCACACATCTCCGCATGTCCGGCGGCAGCTGGTGAAGCATAGGCAAACAGCAAGTAACTGCAGTACGATGGCAACTTTAAATCTATTCATGGAGAACCTCTACAGCGTTTAAGAAAAACTGCATGCACTATACCAAACGTTTCATGCAAAAAACAAGCAAGGATTGGTGGCGATTGCAGGTAAATCACAAGTGATTCATTTAGTGTAACTTGTAATAATCAAACAAGAGAGTCAGGAGATTAAGACAAATAACAAAGATGACCAAGATGACCAGGATAAAAAACAAACAATGATATCAGAATCATGCCGCTGTAGTTTTTTATCCTGTTTCTATCCTGGTCATCTTTGTTATTCTTATCTTGTTAACTGCGGGGTTCCCAGCTGGGAAAACGTTTTTCCCCTTTGCCAGATGTAATCTTCACCGCATCTTTTTGGTTGAGGTTGATTAGATACAAATCAGTTGAGTCGCCATTAGAGGAGTTAAATGTCAAATGCACGCTGTCAGGTGCCCATGCGGGGTTTTCTTTGTGTCCGGCGCCTGAGGTAATCTGCCGTTCTTGATTGGTGTTGAAATCATAAACCCAAATCTGGCGCACCCCATTAGTAGAAGAGGTGTAAGCAATTTTATGTCCATCCGGAGACCACGCCGGAGCGGTGCTTTCGCGGTTATGGCGGGTGATTAATGTCGGTTTAATATCTTTCAATGTTTTTCCTTCAGCGGGGATATCCATCACATAAATGCGCGGTTGTCCATCTTTGTTAGATACAAAAGCGATTTTATTGCCTTCAGGGTTAAATGTCGGGCTGCCTTGGGTCGCCTTGTGCGCAGTTGCGTAGATCTGACGCGGCTTGCTGGCGCTCCCTTCGTCGGGACTGTAGGGAAGCAAAAAGAGATCAGGATTTCCGCCGACATCGCTAATGAAAGCGATCTTATCCCGCTGTTTGCTGATGGCAGGCATTAGCTGATTGCCGCGTAAGAGGGTCACGCGCCGGCCGAGGCCATCTTTCAGATGGGCGACGAAGAGTTTTGGCTGTCCGTTTTTGTAAGAGACGTACACGAAAGCGCCTGGTTTGTAGCCCGGTTTGGGAGGGATGTAGGCGGGAGAGACGATGAGTGTTTTATCATGCGTGATCTGACGCGCGTTGGCGCCGTCATAATCGGCTTCCCACACCTCTGCGAGCGGTTTATCGGTTCCAGTCTTAACGGTATACAAGATTTTGGTCGTGGCGATGCCGTCGGTGCCGAATAAGGTGCGGTGAATGGCATCGGCGAGGCGGTGGATGCTGCGGCGGTCTTGGCTTAGGTCGCCGGTGAGGGCAATTCCGTCAACGGTTTTGATTTGGTTGTTGTTGACAGCGAGCATCTGAACGGACAGAGTTTTATCTTTAATCGATGGTTTGACAACGTAGTAGATGTTTTGTTTTTTCCATTCGGCCAGATTAGGCGTGTGGTCAAGCGGGGCGCGGAGAATGAGATCGTCATTATTGGGGGTGTTTTTTTGGACTTCAGTCATCCCATTATAATTTAAATCGAAGCGTAAGACATTGCGCAACGATTCGATGTATTCGGTATTGAAGCCGGCTTCGTTGGCGGGAATTTTGGTCAGGTAAAGCGGCATCAGGGCGTTATCGGTCGCCAGGCGCACATAGATCGGATCGCTATCCGCTTGTAGCGGCACCCACAAACAGGATAAAAACAAAAATACATAACAAAGATAACCAGGATGACCAGGATAGGAAAAAAGATGATGAATATTTAATTTTTGGCCATTTATTGTATATTCATCGCTCATCATTGTTCCTATCCTGGTCATCCTGGTTATCTTTGTTATTTATTGATTTATCCTGTTTGGTTTTTAAAGCTCATTCGAGAGTGTGATCAAAAAGGTATACGTCCCTTCTGCGCCAAAATTGTTTCCAAACGGTGGGAATGTTAGCGCGGGCACCTTTTTTTCGACATACTTTTTGTTCGCTTCGGAGCTTTGTTTGACGATCTCTAACTTGGCCACCTTGCCTGAGCGCTCCAGCGTGAGTTTGATTTTGACATCTCCATACTCAGGCAGCCGCAGCGAAAGTTTCAGCCGGCTGACCAATTCGTCGATATAACCCACTTCCCGCTGAGAAAAATCGCTGACACTGCCGGTGGTCGGCAAGGCATCGATATGCAGGGCTTCGATGGTCTTCAATCCTGATAAATCCACGGCCGCAACCTCTTTTCCCTCATACCCTGTTTTGACCTTGGCGATGCTTTGCTTAGCCTTATCTAACAGCGCATTTTGTTTGGCGATTTTTTCAGCGCGCGCCTTAGCTTCCGCTTCACGAGCAGCCACTTCCTCGGCTGCCTTTTTGGCGCGTTCTGCTTTCTCGGCTTCTTTGCGCGCGATCTCCTCGGCGCTTGGTTTTGGAGGCGTTTTTTTAGGCGGCGGCGTTTCTTTTTTAGGGGGTGCTTTTGCAATCTCTTGCTTAGGCGGTTTTTTCTTTTCGGGTGTTTTTTGCGCGACCGGTTTTGGTTTGGGCTTGGCGGGGGCCGGTTTACCCTCTTTTTTCTCGGGTTTTTTGGTCGCAAGGGGTTTCGGTTTGGGCTCGGGAAGTGGTTGTGGGGTAGGTTGCGGTTTTTCTGGCTCGGGCTCAGGATCTGGTGCAGGGAGCACAGGCACAGGTTCTGGGTCAGGCTGCGGAATCAGTTCGGGCTCTGGCGCAACAACCGGCTTGGCAGGTTCTGGCATGGCCGCTATGAGCTGCGTCACCTGCGGATTTAACTGGACCGTTTTGACGATCAGGCGTACGGGGACTGGCGGAGGGGGTGCTCCGGTCCACAGCGTCGAGGCGGCAAGTAAGATTAGGTGCGCCGCAACGACGAGTCCGCCAATAAGTAGAAGGGAAGGTGATTGATTCATCCCGGCTTTAGAATGATGTCGATTTGTTGGAATCCTACCGATTCGGCAGTATTTTTAATGGTTTGGTACGTGCCGAAATGGGCGCGCCGGTCATGAAAGAGCTGCGGGCGCACACCGGGAAACCGGGCTTTGGCTTCACTGAGAACAGCGGCCAAGTCAGCCAGGTCGACCGGGGTGTTGTTCACTTTCACACTGTTGTCGGGAAATACGTGAATAGAAATCGGGCTGTTTTCCTGAACCGCAATCGAGCTGTCGCCCCGCTCAAACGCTCCATCAGCCAAATCGATCCGGTCAAGTTCAAGCAGCGGCGCAATCACGATGAACATGATCAAGATGACGAACACGACGTCGATCAAGGGCGTGAGATTGATGGAGGGTTCTTCGTCGGTATGGAGGCGTAAGGCGCGGCGTCTCATAACAACCTCTAGTGATTTTTGACATCGACTTGGCGGTACTGCAGCTCAACAGAACTTAGCATCTCGTTGGCGAACCCTTCCATATCGGTCTGAAAATCTTTGATCTTATTTTTCAAATAATTGTATCCAATTAACGCCGGGATCGCGTCGATCAAGCCCAGCACGGTGGTTGCCAGTGCTAAAGAAAGTCCGCCTAAAACCATTTGATGAGCACTGCCCGACACATGGGTTTGCAATTCTGAGAAGGTGGTTAAAATCCCCCAGACAGTTCCTAAAAGACCTAAAAAGGGCGCCAAGGTGACGATGGTGGAGAGAACGTAAAGATTTTTTTCAAGCTGTTTGGTTTGGGACGCGATCGTCGTGGCAAGATGGGACTCCACAAAATCGATGTCTGTCGGAGAGAGATACGACGGTTGGTTTTCTTTATCGGATGGAGAAAACCGATGGTTTTTATTCAAGATATCCAGCGTATGCTTTCGCATCACTTGATAGATATTCAAAAAAGGATTTGTCGCTGTTTTGGTCTGAGGAGTAATCTCCAAACTCAGCGGATTTAATTTTTGCATCTGAAACGCTTCTTGGAACCGTTGCGATTGCAAGCGTGCTTTGCGGGTATAAATCATCTTTTGAAACAAAACCGTCCAGCTGGCGATGGAGAGAGCGAGTAGTCCGAGAAAGATCAGCTTCCCCATGAAATCAGATTGAATGTACGCTTCGAAGAACGGATTTGCCGCCAAAAAAGGGAGGGTATACATAGGCAAAAATCCTATAATTAAAAATTTAAGTTGCAAGGAGATAGTGTTGGTCAATAAACGAAAATAATGTTATGCTGATATTCAATTTTTTTGTAGTGATTTTAACGTATCTCGCATAAACCTTGCTCGATGGTTGTATATCACTAATAGGTAATAATGAGAAGTGTGATGAGATTAATAAGAGTTTTTTTACTTTTGGCAGGTTTGCTCGGCGGAGCCGTTTACGGCGCCCCGATTCCCGGATCGGAAGAATCGCCTGTCGCAGCATCACTGATCTCCGAAGTCGAGAGCGTCCAGCCGGGAAAACCTTTTTGGGTAGCGGTCGTTTTAGATCTCGATGACGAGTGGCATGCCTACTGGAAAAACCCGGGCGGCATCGGCTTTCCGATCGCAGTCGAGTGGCATCTGCCGGAAGGGACGCAAGCCGGCGAGCTAAACTGGCCCCACCCGGAAAAAATTGCTCATCCTACCGGTATTGCCTATGGCTATTCTGACAAGGTGTACTTGTTGGTTCCGATCACTCCGCACCAAAATTTAGCCGATTCATCGATCGAATTGAAAGCCGAAGTGACGTGGCTGGTCTGCTCCGAATCCGCCTGTTTGCCCGGATCAGCCACGGTGA
>JAGVLX010000002.1 GCA_020054065.1 Parachlamydiales bacterium
GTGTGCCATGAGTCAGTTCGCCGGAAAATTCTTTAATTTTTTCCAAAGAACTTTGGATATGATTTATTGTGGATTCCAAATTCGCAGAATTTGGTTTTTCAAGACGTGATGTATTAGCGGGCGATCCTTTACGCGCATTCATAAACCCTCCCATTTACTCCCATAACTTCATTATAATCCCAATAATCATTAATAATCGAACCAATCCAAAAATTCATTCGATTTATATTAAAATCTGCTAATTGCCCTATTACTTTGTCGGGGAGCGACAACTAATCATTTGTTGTGTGGGACTTACAGTCCTCAGAATGATGAATTGCATCAATCCTAGTCCAAGCGAGCGGTAGCGAGCGCAGGGCTTGGTATGTGAATCCAATGTTAAGACGCAAAAAGACCTAAACAACGGGTTTGCTGTTTAGGTCTTTTTTAATTGCAGAGTGAGTTCTTACTCAGCGAGGTACTCGATGACGCAGGTTTGCGCATTATCCCCAACGCGATGGGCGCTGCGGATGATGCGAGTATAGCCGCCGTTGCGCGAAGCAAAGCGAGGGCCAAGCTCATCAAACAGCTTGTTGATCACGCCACGGTCTTCGTTATGAGCAACCGCATTGCCATTCTTAGCAGCACGCGCTTCTTTAGGCGTCAACGGATTGAACGAGATCATCAAATCCGCAACCGCGCGACGGCGGGTGGTCAGCGTATTTTTCTTCGCCAACGTCACCATCTGGTCCGCATAACGTTTCAAAATTTTAGCTTTCGCCACAGTTGTTTCAATTCGGCCATGAACGATCAATGACTTAAGCATGTTCGCAAACATACAGCGACGATGTGCAGAGGTCCGGTTAAGTTTGATAGTATTTTTTCCATGTCTCATAGTTACTTGTTCCTTAAATCACGGGCTAATTACGACTCATCGTCAACTTTTGCGAGCTCACGGCTGCCTTTGCTGCGCTGCTCATAAAACTCTTTCATCTTTTCTTTCACGTTATCGGAATTGATTCCGAATCGGCTGAGATCCATGCCAAGCGATAAGCCCATTTCATGCAGCTTAGCTTTGATCTCATTCAAGGATTTTTTACCAAAATTTCTAAATTCAAGCATTTTGCGTTCTGGAATCGAAACGAGTTCAGCGATCGTTTCGATATTCGCACCGCTCAAGCAGTTTGTCGAACGAACCGAAAGCTCGATCTCATCGATGCGGAGAGCCAGTTTCTCCATCATCTCATCGGAGTCTGTATCTTCCCCTTCTAGTCCTTCATCAAAGACTAACGCATGGGACTTGATTTTGTTGAACACTTCATAGTGCTTGGTCGCGATTTGCGCGGCAAACGTCAACGCTTCAACTGGCGTAATACGCCCATCGGTCGTGACTTCCAAAATCAACCGGTCAAAGTCGGTGTCTTGTCCAACGCGTGTGTTTTCGACGAAGTAGTTAACCAAACGGACAGGTGAAAAGGCAGAGTCGATCAAGATTTCGTCAATGGCCTTATCTTTGACGGTATGGCGTTCTGATGGCACATATCCGCGTCCGATGGCGACTTTCAAGTCGATCTGACGCTTCATTGGCTTCGTCACGGTATAGATATGTAGGTCAGGGTTGACCACTTCGTAATTTCCATCGGCGATAATATGGCCGAGCTTGACGGAGTGCTGTCCCTTGCCTTTATCGATATCGGATTGGGTCACTTCAATCACTTTCGTGATGACACGGAAATCACGTGCGGAAGGTTGGTCGTCGGTCGGCAGTTTGCGCAACAGAGCACCCTTTAAGTTAAGGATGATGTTGGTCATGTCTTCTACGATGCCTTCGATCGACATGTACTCATGCGGAATCCCTTCGATGCGTACAGAGATGATCGCGGGTGCTTCCAGAGAGGATAGCATGATCCGTCTCATAGAGTTGCCGATGGTGTGTCCAAAGCCACGTTCAAACGGCTCTGCAATAAATCTTGCAAAGGTGTTTGTCGACTTTGTTTCATCGACGACTATCTTTTGGGGCATCTCGAATTTGCCGTATTTTACTGACATGTATTTAAACTCCCGATGGTAACTTGATTACGGTACTCTTAAAGCTATCCTAAACGCATCTTCTCTTTCTAGCTCTGCAGCCGTTATGCGGCACAGGCGTCGTATCGCGAATGATCGTCAAATTCAACCCTGCGCTTTGCAGGCCTCTGACAGCCGATTCACGGCCGGCACCAGGACCATTCAGGTTGACTTCAACATCGCGCAATCCGGCAGCCATGGCGATTTTGGCTGCATCTTGAGCAGCAACCGTCGCGGCGAACGCGGAGGATTTGCGGGAACCGGAGAAATTGACTTTACCGGCGGATGACCATGCGATCACTTTACCGGATGGATCGGTGATCGAGATGATGGTATTGTTAAAGCTAGCTTTAACATGTGCGACGCCGTTGGTGAACGTGAGTGCGGTACGTTTCTTAGCTTTAACAGGTTTTTTAGCGGGGGTAGCTGGTTGTTGTGGCTTAGTATTCAAGGTTAGTTACTCCTGTTATTTCTTCTTATTGGCTACGGTTTTGCGTTTACCTTTACGTGTACGCGAATTGGTGCGTGTTCTTTGTCCACGAACCGGCAATCCGAGACGATGACGCATGCCGCGATAAGAATGGATGCTGACTAAACGCTTGATGTTGTTTTGAACCTGGCGACGCAAGTCCCCTTCCACGACATAGTCCGTTTGGATGACGCCTTGGATTCTGGCGATGTCATCCGGCGTGAGTTTATGTGCGCGCATATCGGGGTCGAGTCCGAGTTTTGCGATGATTTCATTCGACACGTGGCGCCCGATACCAAAGATGTATGTCAGGGCAACTTCTAGTCGTTTATTATCCGGTATGTCGATACCGACAACTCTAGGCATTGATTTCTCCTACATTATTCAAAAAGATACGAAAAGTTTAACAAATTCTTCAATAAGCTTCAAGCAGTAAAGGCCTTAACGCCCTCGTACACGCCCCTTCTTCATAAAGCCATCATAGCGCTTCATAAGTAGATGGGATTCAATCTGTTTCATCGTGTCTAACACCACCCCAACCAAGATCAGAAGGGCGGTTCCGCCGAAAAAGTAGCTAATCGTTGGGGACAATCCGAGAAAGCGGCCGATCAGGTTAGGCAAGACAGCGATTGTGGCTAAAAACAGGGCTCCAAGCAGGGTAATGCGGTTCATGGTCGCTTCAATATACTCTTGGGTGGGGCGTCCTTGGCGGATCCCTGGGATAAAGGCTCCATTTTTCTTCATTTCCGAGGCAATTTGCTCGGGATGGAACTGCGTCGCGGTCCAGAAGTAGGTCAGTAGAATGATTAAACCGACATAGAGGCCTAGATAAAGGAACGAGTTGGAACCTGGGTTAAGCCAGCTTGCCATGACACCCAGGATGTTATCTTGTCCGATCAACCCCCCAATCGTGGCGGGAAACATGAGGAGTGCGGAGGCAAAGATGACGGGAATGACCCCTGCATAGTTAATTTTTAAAGGGATATAGGAACTCCCCCCTTGGACTTCGCGCCGTCCGACGACCCTGCGGGCATATTGCAGCGGGATCCGGCGGTGCCCTTGGATAATCAAGATCGTGCCTAAGGTGACGATGACAAATACGATCGCAATGACGACGAGATAAGCAAAGTTTAGCTGTCCTGGCAATTGAGAGTCGAGGTTCAATTGTTGGATGATGAGTCCGAGCGCGGTAGGGAATTGGGATAAGATCCCTAGGGTAATGATCAAGCTCATGCCGTTGCCGATGCCGCGGTCGGTGATTTGTTCACCAATCCACATCAAGAACATGGTGCCGGTGGTCATGGTGGCCATCACAACTAAGAAGAACAGCCAAGGGACTCCGAACAATTGGACATCGAGCAGTTCGTTGGCGACTAACCCTGGGGCAGCTAAATCCATCCGCATCGCGTAACGGGCAAACACAAACGATTGTAAGAGCGATAGCCCGACGGTTAGCAAGCGGGTTAATTTATTCACTTTGCGTCTGCCGGCATCTTGGTTCTCTTTGATTTCACGTTGCAGCGATGGGATGACAGCGACGAATAGCTGCATCATAATCGATGCGGAGATGTAGGGAACGACCCCTAAGGCGACAACGGTCATTTGGGAGAATGCTCCCCCCGTATAACTATCGACCAATTGGAACAGATTCTGTGTGCCGCCAGTCGCGCTGCGCATCATATTAAAGGCGATTTCGCTGTTGATGCCGGGAACGGGGATGAAGTTGCACAAGCGGCAGATGACTAACAGCAAAAAGGTGAATAAGATTTTTGCTCGAAGCTCGGGGATCTGAAATACTCGGCTGATGGAGTTGAACATTTCGTTGTCCTTACCGTTTGAAGGTCGTACAAAGAGACAAGCGGCAGAAATCTGCCGCACATTTCATTTTCGGTAGTTGCTTACTTGCCAAAAGGAATTTTGGCTTGCTGCAACTTCTCGCGTGCTCCGGAAGAGATCGCTGTCACTTCAAAAGTGACTTTTTTGGTCAGGTTACCTTCGCCTAAGATTTTAACTCCGTCGGCGTTGCCTCTGATCAATCCGCGATCCTTAAGCGTTTCGGCGCTGACAACTTCTCCGTCTTTGAAGAATTTGTCGATTTGCCCTAAGTTAACAGCTTCGTATTCGCGTCTGAAGGGAGCGTTGCTGAACCCGCGGGTCGGTGTTTTCATGTGAAGGCGCATTTGACCGCCCTCATAGCCCCAGCGGCGTTTGTAACCGGCGCGTGCGCCAGCTCCTTTTTGACCGCGCGAGCAGGTTTTGCCGCGATTGGATCCAATTCCACGGCCGACGCGCTGGACTTGCTTCCGGCCGCGGCTTTCGTTTTTCAAATTCGATAATTTAATCATGCGATACCTCGCGCTCTCTTAATTTGCTCACGTCTGCGTAAAGCCAAAAGTGCTTTGAATGTTGCACGCACTTGGTTGAGCGGGTTGTTAGCGCCTAAATTTTTGGCCATGACATCTTTGATGCCGACAGCTTCTAAGATCGCGCGGACTTTGGAGCCGGCGATGACACCTGTACCAGCAGGAGCGGGCTTCATCAACACTTGAGCGCCGTCCCATTTCGTGCGAACTTCGTGCGGGATAGTGTTCCCTTCGAGTTCGATGGTGTACATATTTTTACGTGCAGCCTCGCCCCCTTTACGGATGGCATCGGTCAATTCGTTGGCTTTCGCAAATCCATATCCGACTCTGCCCTTGCCGTCGCCGACCAAGATCAAAGCGGAGAAACTGAATTTACGTCCCCCTTTCACAACTTTTGCAGAACGGTTGATATAGAGGACCTTTTCAGTCAGTTCGCTATCGACGTTCTTTTTTGGTGAATCGCTATTTTTTGCCATTGTTTGTCCTACTAGTGATTAAAGTTTGAGGCCTTTATTGCGGGCCGCATCTGCGATTTCAGCAAGGATGCCATGATATTTGAAAGGGCCTCTATCAAACAAGACTTCTTTAACATTTTTTTGTTTGGCGATGTCAGCAATCAGTTCGCCCAATTTTTTAGCGGAAGCTTTATTCTTTTTACCGAATTCAGACTTCTTCAATTCTTTAGATTGGGTGGAGACTGAACCAAGCGTTACGCCGGCTTCATCGTCGATCAACTGCACGCTGATATGTTTGTTGCTTTTGAAGACGCTGAGGCGTGGCTTTGCGCTGTTCCCTCTCAGTTGGGCACGGACACGCAGGGCTCTTTTATTTCGTCTGACTCTACTATTTAATTGTTGGTTGATCATACAACTTAGCCTTTTAACAACTCGTGTTTATTACTTTTTAGCGGCCGCAGCAGCTTTACCGGCTTTCTTACGGACATATTCGCCTGCATAACGGATCCCTTTTCCTTGGTAAGGTTCGGGTGGACGCACAGCACGGATCGACGCAGCGAATTGGCCGACGGTTTGTTTGTCGATTCCCGTGATCGATAAGGCGGTCCCCTTATCAATTTTTACAGTGACACCGGCAGGAATCGGCAGCTTAACCGGGTGGGAGAAACCGATTTGGATATCGAGCAGGTTGCCTTGGACGGCAGCACGATAACCGACACCGATCATCTCCAATTTTGTTTCGAACCCCTGGGTTGTTCCAACCACCATGTTGTTGATGAGGGAACGGTAGAGTCCGTGGAATTTGCTTAAAGATGGATCGTCGTTTGTCGTTCCAACAATCAATTGGGTTCCGTCTTGCTTAACGGTGATTCCATCCATCAGATCACGTTCCAAGGTACCTTTCGGACCTTTGACCGAGATGTGTTTGCCTGTAATTTTGACTTCTACTCCTTTTGGGAGAGGAATCGGAAATTTACCTTTGCGGGACATTGCTCTATTACTCCTTCATTACCTTATCGTTACCACACATTGAACTACCACACTAGGCACAGTAGTTCGCCTCCAACTTTCCGTTTGTGTGCTTCCGCTCCGGAAAGGACGCCTTGCGATGTGGATAGAATAGCTACCCCTTGTCCGCCAAAGAACATCGGGATATCTTCGAATCCGACATATTTTCTCAGTCCAGGCGAAGAAACACGTTTCAGTCCGGTAATCACAGGACGGCGGGCGTCTGCGTACTTCAGGTAGATCCGTATTTGCGGAATGCCGCCTTCTTTTTTGACAGCATAGTTTTCAATAAAGCCGAGGTTTTTCAACAGGTCGGCGATATTTTCCTTCATTTTACTCCAATTCACATCAACATAACGATGTTGTGCTGCAAGGGCATTGCGTATTCTTGTCAGAAAATCGGCAATGGGATCGGTTGGTCTCATTTAAATCTCTCCTCTTTTACGCAGCTACTACGATTGGTAAGTTTTTAAACGGCAGGCCCAGCAGGCGCAGAAGCTCCACACACTCTTCGTCGGTTTTGGCAGAAGTCACAAATGTGATGTTCATCCCTTGGGCGCGCTTGACTTTATCAAGGTTCAATTCGGGGAAGACTTGGTGGTCATCGATCCCGAGGGTATAGTTCCCTTGACCGTCGCATTGGACATTAAAGCCTCTAAAGTCGCGGATGCGTGGGCACACGATATTGAAGAAGCGGTCGAGGAATTCGAACATCCGGACGCCGCGCAAGGTGACTTTAACACCAATGGGCTGGCCTTTGCGGAGTTTGAAATTCGAGATCGCTTTTTTCGCTTTGGTCACAACGGCTTTTTGGCCGGCCAAGAGCGTCATCTCGTTCACGCAGTCCTGAGTCGCATTTTTATCTTTAGAAGGTTCGGCAATTCCCATATTCATCACTACTTTCAATAAAGCAGGGACTTGCATTGGGTTTGCGTACTCGAACTTCTTCTGAAGCTCAGGTTTAATTACTTTTTTATAACGTTCCTTTAATCTAGACATTGTCATTCATTCCCATCGGATTGATGATTAAGCCGGCGCTTTTCTAACCGGTCTGTAAGTCACTTCTTTTTTGCCGTCGTTAAAGTAAAAGACTTTATGGTGGTCTTTTCCAGCCGTCTTTACTTTCAACTTAACGGTTTTGTCATCTTCTACACAGAGCATGACGTTCGAGATATGGATCGGACGTTCGATCGAGAGGATATTTCCTTTCTGCCCTTGTTGTGTAGGTTTCACGTGTTTTTTACGTACGTTGACGCCTTGCACGGTCACGGTTTCGGCGTCACGTTTGATGACGGTTCCGACTTGGCCGCGGTAGTTGCCAGCGATCACTTTTACTTTGTCGCCTTTGCGGATTTTTTTATTCGTATTGGTTTTAACGCTCATTTATAGCCTCGCTTTAAATCACTTCAGGCGCCAGTGAACAGATTTTGACATACCCTCTGTCGCGAACTTCGCGCGCTACAGGTCCAAAGATACGTGTTCCGAGCGGGTTGCCTTTGTCGTCGATCAAGACGCAGCTGTTGGAATCGAAGCACAGTTCAGAGCCATCCGCGCGGCGGATTTTACTCTTCGTGCGGACGATCACAGCGCGGACGACCTGCCCTTTCTTTACGCTGCCTTCTGGGTCTGCATCTTTAACGGAGCAGATAATAATGTCGCCTGTCTGGGCATAGCGCCGCTTACTTCCGCCAAGCACTTTGAAGCATTTGACACGCTTTGCGCCCGAGTTATCAGCGACTTTCAGTTGTGTTTCTTGCTGGATCATACGTTTGATTCCACTTTTTGCTTATACGTTTACTCTGTTTCGACAACTCTCCAGCGCTTCAGTTTTGAAAGCGGCCGGGTTTCCATAATTGTCACGGTATCCCCGATTTGGAGGGGTTTATCTTCATTGTGCGCGTAGTATTTCTTCGCTTGCTCGACAACTTTGCCGTAGCGCGGATGTCTTAAGGTCCGGGTCACTTTTACGACCACAGTCTTTTGCATCTTATTCGAGACGACGACGCCTTTTTTGAGCTTGCGACTCGCGCGTGATTGCTGTTCCATGATTACCTCGTGGCCTTCATTTCTTTTTCGGTCAACACGGTCAAGATGCGTGCGATCTCTCTGCGTGTCTGCTCAATTAAATGGGGTTTTTCAAACTTTTTCTCTTGCGAGCGTTGGTTGATGTGCTGAAAAAGCTCTTTCCTTTTATCATCCAGGATGGCTTTCAGCTCGTCAACAGACTGATCGCGATGTTCCTTAGCTTTTGACATAGTTGAATCCTTATACCTGTTCGACACGTTCAACGAAACGGGTCTTGAGTCCTAGTTTAGCAGCTGCGCGTCTTAAGGCGCTTTGAGCGACGTCTTTGGGCACGTTCGCCACTTCAAACAGCACACGTCCCGGGCGCACAACGGCTACCCAGTGGTCAACGCCCCCTTTACCTTTACCCATCCGAACCTCTGCAGGCTTCTTGGTGACGGGTTTATCGGGGAAAATGCGGATCCACACTTTTCCACGGCGGTTAAAGTAACGGTTGATCGCCACACGGGCGGCTTCGATTTGCTTGTCGGTAATCCAACCGCGTTCGAGCACTTGCATGCCGAATTCGCCGAAGTGGACGAAATTCCCGGAACGGCTGATCCCGGCGTGCTGCCCTTTTTGCATTTTGCGGTGTTTAGTACGTTTTGGCATTAAAGGCATGGTAATTACGCCCCCTTATTAACGGTGTTCTCGTCACCGCGGTAAATCCACACTTTGACTCCAATGCTGCCATAGGTGGTTTCTGCGCGGCCTGTTGCATAGTCGATGTCGGCTCTAAGGGTATGTAAAGGGGTGCTGCCCTCTTTATATCCCTCGGTACGGGCAATTTCAGATCCGGCTAAACGTCCGGATACTTGAACTTTGATTCCCAATGCGCCGGCGTCGAGTGTAGACTGCATCGCTTTTTTCATGGCGCGGCGGAAAGGGATCCGTCTTTCGAGTTGTTTTGCGATCCCGTCGGCGACGATTTTGGCGTCGAGGTCAGGGCGCTTGATCTCTTCCACTTCGATCCATACTTCTTTACCGGTCAGTTTGAAGAGTTCATTCTTCAATACATCGATTTCGGAACCTTTTTTCCCGATGACCAAACCTGGCCGTGCGGTTACGATAGTGACTTCGATCTTATCGCTCATCCGTTTGATGCGGATGGTCGCCGTACCTTGGCAAACGGGCTTTTTGAGCAGATAGTCACGGATCATTTGGTCTTCAATGAGCAGTGTGCCGAACTCTTTTTTGTTAGCATACCATTTGGAGCGCCAGTTTTTGTTGCGTACGAGCCGGAAACTGACTGGATTTACTTTTTGTCCCATGTTCTATTCTCCTTGACCTACAACAACGGTGAAGTGGCTGGTTCTTTTAATGATCGCGTGGGAGCCGCCTTTGTTTTTGGGCTTGCTCCGTTTCATGCGCGGGCCTTCGTCAACGCGCACTTCAACCACTTTCAGGTTATCACGGCGCAGTTCGAGTTGTGTTTCCGCGTTAGCGACGGCGCTGTCGAGGGTTTTCTTCAGCAAACGGCCAGCTTTAAGCTGGCTGAATTCGAGTTGCACAGAGGCCTGTGCGACTGGAAGTCCGCGGATGAGCCCAGCAGCAAGGCGTGCTTTCCTTGGGCTTATTCTGACATATTTTGTTTTCGCTGTTGCATTAGCCATGATTGATTACCTTGTTACGAGGCTGCAGGGGTTGCAGCTGCTGCAGTTTTCTTTGGGTGTCCTTTAAAGATACGGGTAGGCGAAAACTCGCCGAGCCTATGCCCGACCATATTTTCGGATACGAACACCGTAATAAACTTACGTCCGTTATGAACGTCAAATGTATGTCCGATCATTTCGGGAATGATCATCGAACGGCGCGACCATGTTTTGATCGGCTTTTTGCTGCCTTCTTTATTCTGTTTCCCGACTTTTGCAAGAAGGTGGTGGTCAACAAACGGGCCTTTTTTTAATGATCTTGCCATAGTTATTTCTTCCTTCTATCTTTCACAATAAACTTCGTAGACTTCTTGAGGGATCTTGTGCGGAGCCCTTTCGTAAAGAGAGCCCAAGGTGTTTGAGGAATATTCCCTTTGTGGCGTCCTTCACCACCCCCGTGTGGGTGGTCGACCGGGTTCATTGCCGTCCCGCGGACAGTGGGACGGATCCCTTTCCAACGGATGCGTCCGGCTTTCCCTTCCACGCGCAGGTTGTGCTCGGGGTTGGAGACAGCGCCGAAGGTCGCACGGCAGTTTTCGTTGATGAGGCGTACTTCGCCAGACGGCATGCGGATCGTTGCGTAGCCGTCACTACGGGCCATTAGCTGAGCTGAGAGGCCGGCGGAGCGGACGAGTTGTGCGCCTTTGCCTGGTTTCATTTCGATATTATGGATCGTCGCACCGAGCGGCATAAATTTGAGACGCATGCAGCAGCCGACGCTAAATGGCGGTTGGTCGCTGGTTTGGACGGTGTCCCCTTGCTTAAGCCCTTGCGGAGCGATGATATAACGCTTTTCCCCGTCAGCATAGTTCAGGAGCGCGATGTAAGCAGAACGGTTAGGATCGTATTCGATCGAGGCAACGCGGGCTGGGATATTCTCTTTATCCCGCTTAAAGTCGATCACCCGGTAGTGGCGCTTATGGCCGCCGCCGCGATGACGGCAAGTGATGTGACCGTGGTTATCGCGTCCATTGGTTCTTCTTTTGGGAAGGAGGAGCGATTTTTGCGGTTTAACGGTTGCGCGTGTGCCATCGGCTTTACGGGTCAGTTCTTCATTCATCGGAAGAATGAGCTGTCTGGTCCCTGGCGTAATCGGTCTGAATTTCTTTAACATAGTCGTCAACTCCTTTAAACGTTATCCAGGGTGTCTTTCGGTTCAAGGGTCACGATCGCTTTTTTGAAAGCGCTCTTATTGCCGCGTCCAAATTTGTTTTGGCGGGTTGGCTTCGCTCTCACATTGATCGTATTGACAGCGACCACTTTAATGTGCTTGTCGCTGTAGATCGCCTCGACTGCTTGCGCAATCTCCGCTTTGTTAGCATTGCGGTCGACGATGAACACATACTTGGGATTTTCGCAGCGTGCGACAGACTTGTTGCTCTTAGCATCTTTGAGGTGCTCAAGCACAACAGCTTTTTCGGTGACATGCCGACGCTTGATGATGTCGTATGGATTTTTTGCGGTCATTTGATTGTCCTAATTTAAAACCTTTCTCACCTAGTTTAGCTTAGCCACTCCGTGACTTCTTTCAGCGCGGCTTCTGTCAAAACGATGTCGTTGGCGACCAATAGATCGTATCCATTGACATTGGAAGCGAGCGAAAATTGCACTTTGGGCAAGTTGCGCAAACTTTTAATCATGTTTGTATGCTTGTCATTTCCAACGGTCACTTTTTGTTTCGTGTCCCCTTGTTCAATTTCGACAAAGTTGCTTTCTCCAAGCACAAGCACGCGCTTGCCGAGGCTGCGCGACTTAAAGAAGGAAGTGATGGTCTTTGTTTTGGGTTCTTCGAGGGGCTTGCCGTCGATGACGACGAGATTGTTGGATTTGATTTTCTCAGCGATTAAGAAACGGATCGCTGCTTTCTTCTCTTTTTTATTGATCTTGACATGCTGGTCGAACTTCGGTCTTGGGGTGTGCACGCGTCCGCCGCCGCGGTATTGCGGGGAGACTAAAGAACCGGTACGTGCGCGGCCGGATCCCTTCTGGGGACGGGGCTTCGCGGTCGTATGGGCGACTTCAGCGCGGGTTTTCGTGCTTGCCGACCATTGCCGTGCATTGTTGCGGATGGCAACGATATAGTCTTTGATCATTTGGCTGTTAGCATCAATATCGAGGAATGCATCATCGATTTGAACGGAGCCAACCTCTTTGCCAGACAGATTATATTTTTTGAGTGTAGCCACGATTTACTCCATTCCTCTATTTTTTGGGTGCGCTCTTTTTAGCGGCGACGCCTTTTTTCTTTACTGCTTCAGACAGGTAAACCAGACCGTTGTTTGGTCCTGGAACGTGCCCTTTTACAAGGATCAAGTTGTCAGCTTCTTTGACCATGACCACTTTGAGGTTTTGAACGGTGACCCGCTCATGGCCCATGTGCCCGGCTTTTTTACCACCTGGGAAGACACGGCCTGGAGTCGTTCTTTGTCCGGTCGAACCTGCATGGCGATGGAAGCTGGAACCGTGGGCAGCAGGGCCCCCGGCGAAATGGTGTCTTTTGATGACCCCTTGGTAGCCTTTCCCTTTGGAAGTAGCGGTGGCATCGACGTAGCCGATTTCATTGAACAGGCCTACGCCAAGTTCTTGGCCTAGTTTGTAGTCGTCGGTTTTTTCAACGGTAAATTCGACGAGATGACGGCGTGGTTCTACGCCGGCTTTCTTGTAATGTCCGAGTTGCGGCTTGTTGAGTCGTTTGGGAAGGGTGCGTTCGTCGTTGACGGTCACTTTGTCAAAGCCGATCTGGATAGCGTTATAGCCATCGGTCTCTTTGGTTTTAATTTGCGTGACGATGTTGGGTTCGGCTTCGATGACGGTGCAGACAACGATGTTGCCTTCTTCATCGAAAACTTGAACCATGCCACGCTTTTTGCCCATGAGTTTAAGCGCCATATAGGGTCAATCCTTAAATCGTTAGTAAAACCGATAGTCCGTGCCTGATTATCAGGCTGGTGCTTTCGTGTTTTCATTGTCGTATGTTTACGCAAACTTCTTTAGTGTCCCACTTGACTAGCCGTTAAGAGTTTGCACCTGGGTAGTGCACTTCAGATCAGCTAGCGCAGGGTTTAGCCTGCTCAGCGAAACAAATATTGAAATCTGAAAAGAGATTAGCAAATAGGCTGATTTTTCCACAACACTATTATTCTAAAAATCTAAAAAGTGCCTTCTCGAGCCTGCTAAGACAACCAATAACGGTGTTCTCTATGGCGATAAAAATATAATTAAACACAGAGAATATCGAGCATAGAGACTGTATCTAGGAACTCTACTGTAAATCTTTAAATATTAAGATTTTTAAGTTAGTTATATCTAAATTAAATTTTAAATTTAAATAAGTTATAATATAATTATGGATAATTCATCGAATATTAATAACCTGCCTTCAAATAATACTCAATTTGTGCCGGTTAAAGATCGCGCGCGAATGTATGATGCCAAGGTGGAAGCGGAAACGGCAAAATTGCAAGCACGGAATGTCACGCGTGCGCCTGTTAATCCTGTTTCTAGTCAAGTTGTCGAAAAGGCTAAGCCCAATCGGCCTGAAGGAGCCAAAGAGCCTATTCTTTCGCGCGAGGCAGTGAGTACCCGATTAGATAGAATGAATCCTGAACACTTAGATCTCATTCGTTCGATCGTCGATGATATTTTGGGTCCGACGATTCATTCCCATCCCACCACCGTTGAATCACGCAATCAAAGGCGAGCGGAGCAGTGGGAAAAGCTCACCCCTCAAGATCAACACTTAGTCAATTTTGAGGGACGTTCATTTGTGAAATCGAACGAACCCAAATTTGTCACTGCTCTCGTTAAGATCTGGATTCCGCAGGAATTAAAGAAGCATCCTGAATACAATTGGCAAGATGCTTCAGATCCCTCATCTAACCCGATAAAGGGCTAATTCCTATTTTCCAAATAGCATTTAGGCAATGGTTTCAACACAAACTTCGGCTGATAGGTCACGCACTCTTCAGGCACCTGTACCCGCTTTTCACGGCACATCAGCACGTAGTCTTCCTGCTGCTCCATGCGGCAGCATGTCTCGTAATGGCAGCGCGGTATATAGCGGCAATAGTGTTTTTCAACCGTTTTGGGGACCATAACCCATTTTTGACGCTCCACTAAATTCCCGCAGCAGTCGCATTCGTAATATTTTTCACACTGGCGCACATATTTGGTGCAAGGGACTTTGTAGTTGTGCGGGGAATAAGTATAACAAGGTTTCTGGTAATAGCGCGGAACGCATTTGTAGCAGGTCTTGTAGTAGTATTCTGGACGCTCCTCTTCGTGCGTAATAATATATTTGACTGGCGTCCACTCGCAACACAGCACCTTATCGTAGATGATGCATCCGCAGCGCTCCTGATCCCCATATAAATTGCATTGGGGATTGTAGTATTGATCGGGATTATAGGGTTTCTCTTCGTAGTGGTTCGGATTGTACACCTGCTTGGGAGTATACATTTGGTCGTCATAATGGTAATGCTGGGCGCATGCAGGAACAAACCAAGCACAACAAACAAGTAAAAAGCGTCGAATCATTTTTTGCATAGGATACCTCTTGCCTAAAATCTGATTCTTTACGGATTTAATGACAAATTATTTTTTGAGTTAACGGCTTCAACATCAAGATTTTTGAGGGATAATGAGCGTTTCGCCATCTTTGAGTTTGCGGCGCTTTTTGAAAAATTTTAAATCAGCATCTTCTTGCAATTCAATATGTTTTGGCAAATCAGCAAGGCGTGTATTAACTGGCAGGTTATGCCAGCCGGGATGAGCGACAGCGCCGGAAATATGGATGTTGATTTGAGTGGAGGGAATTTTGATTCTTTTTCCATTCCGCAATTTTGAATCTGGATTTAATGAAGAGATGTCCGCATCCGGTGTTAATTTGATCTGTGCCAGCAGATCCTTAACAAGCGAGCCTTTCTTGATGAATAGCCGGCCAGGCTTTTCAACCGCGCCTTCGACAAACACTTCGATTTCCGGAATCGGAAATTGAGTTGCGGGAGGAATAGAATGGTGTTCACGGTTGAGATAAGCAAGGATGACAAACGAGAGAAGAAAACCGGTGATGGCCATGACAGCCATCCATTCATGGACGTGCAATTGCGGCCGGGACATTTCACCTCATAAGACAGAGTAAACCACAGAGACACAGAGGCACAGAGATAAATGCAAAAATAACAAAGATAACCAAGATGACCAGGATAAAGGAAAGTTTAGGATACCCTAGTTATCCTGGTCATCTTGGTTATTTCATTCTCTGTGGCCTCTGTGTCTCTGTGGTTAATTTTTGTTAAGCTTACAGGAACTTGTACTCGTCGTTGAGGATCTTGGTGATTTGCTTGACGTTCAAAATCAAAATGACCACTTTCGCCGTTTTGACGACCGTCTGGCTATGATGTTCAATTAAATTGACACTAATCCCAAGGATGACTGATCCAAACCCGCCGGTGATCACAATCACCCCAATCTTCAGGGTGTCAATCCCTGCTTTTAACCATAATGCTTTATTGGTAGGTGTAGCATAGATTTGGGGAGCGAGCTCGTAAATCGTCACACAGCAGCCAATGACCACGCCAGTGCTTTCAACGGCCTTCAGCGCGACTTTGGAGCAAATCGAGACTAACGGTTTGCCGCCAATCGCATTCGCCCATTTGATCAAGTCAGCTTCCCCATACTTTTTACACCACGCTAAAGCTTTGCATACACCAGCTACGCCATAAGCACTATGAAAAACGATTTTGGTGTAAGTCAATTTATTCGTAGAGCGCAGTGTCTGCACGCCGGACCAGGTGTCCGCTAGGTTACGGGCGCCAATTGTGTCTTCCACGGTCTTCAATACCGTCCGAATATTTTTGAAGGACGGGTAAGTCGCACTGGTGACGATTTCAGCTAAGTCCAATAACGATGCAGTGAGCTTGCAATATTTCTCCATATTGGCAGGCGTCGCTAACAAAACCCGGTTAGCATCTAATGTATACCAGCAGGTGTCTTTCAATCTTTGTATTAATGTCATAATCTTTCCATTCCTTTTGGTTACATCTGGTTCCGGACAATGCTCGATACGGCTGAGCCTATGCTAAACAAACAGATCACCACTGTTCCTGTGCCGCTCGAAACGTTAGCAAACCACAAAATCTGCGCCATGCTTTCAGACACAGAGCCCACAATCCCAACGACTGATTCGCGCATTTTTTTGACTCCTTCTGCTCGAGCAGGATCGTTTGGAGCTGCGCCATAATAACGCTTCCATCCATCGTAGAACTCCTTGCTGGATTGGCCGACAAAGAAAATCATGGCCCCCACTACGGTTCCACGGGAAACGGCTTCCAACGACACTTTTTTAACGACGGCAAACACGGCTACCCCTAAGATTCTAAACCCTCCGAGGCTTTGAGCGATTTGTGCGGTATTGATCAGGTTCACATAGTGTAGGAAGCTGATTGTCGACATGGTGTCCGCAGCTGCTAAGGAAATTCTTCCGAAAACCGTCCCGTACTTGCTCTGACGCCAATCCACTTTCAGTCCTTCAGGAGCGGCGGCAGGGCCTTTTCCATAAACTCGGCTAGTAAAGAGATAGAAATAGTTCTCAGGAATACGGGTCGCATCGTTATAGTCCATAAAGATCGAGAAGGCGTTACCCATTTTTGGCGGAATATGATATCCCATCGCTTTGAAGATGACCAACACCTTGCCGCCAATTTTAGTCACGTTATAGTAATTGCCGCGGTCGCCAAAAACGTTTGCCACACGGTCGCCGCCGGCTTTAAACGCAGAAAATATTCTTCCCCACACAGAAGGCGTATTTGGAGGAGGGGGTGGATTGGATCCCTTTGGGGGAGGAGGTGGTGGATTGGTCGGTGGAGGGGGGATATTGCCACCAGGAGGCGGTGCGCCAGGAGGTTGAGCCATAAAATTAAACTCCTAAAATAATTATTAGGTGTAAGGATTGTTTTTAATCTGGAAAAATAGCATAAACAGAAATGTAATTCTAGTAAAGGTAAAAGCTCTAGATGGGTGAGTTTGAGCCAACCAGAAAGTAATAATCATAAAGGGATTGAAACAAGCGAGTGAATGTGGCAATCCCTCCTAGGGTAATCGCTAAGGCTTCGTAAAGTTCAAATAGGGTCAATGCAGTCGCAATAATGTAGGACAGGCTAATTAACACCCCCATCGTGGCGGTACTAATTTCGTGCAGGGCTTTTTTACGCTGTTCGCTGGTGGTTGCTTCAAAAAATAAATCAAATCCCCGCCCGACTTGAGAAAGGCTCAAATCCAAATTCACCAGGTGGCCTGCAATGAAGAACGCGTAGGACGCCCCCAAAATTTTAGCAAAATGTTGGGTGCTTTTATCGTGCCTAAGCTGTTGCCAGGCAGCGTGCATGCCGATCACTCCCGAAGTCACAAAGAGGGCGCCGCGGGTAATGTATTTATTTGTCTCACGCAAACGGTGTTTAAGGGATTTTGAGTGATCCGTGATAAAAGAAAATTTATAACGACGGTAGAGCCCTTTGGTCACCGAATCGTCAATTCCCATCGCAAAGACGCCGCATTGGTTCAGCCAAGTAAAGGTCCGGCCAACCAGAAGCTGCACCTTATCAAACTCATTGTGTTGATAGGCTGTGATGATTCTTCCTGGCAAGGCGCAAAGAAATGACACCGTATCCCAGGTCCAATGCCCGATTCCTGAAATGTTATACATTAGTTAATATCGATTATTAGTTTAAATAATACGAACTTAATTTCGATATTAAAGCATAGTAATTCAAATATTCAAAGTCAAGCTATTGTGTCACAATTAATGAAAATTGATCTTTAGAATATCCTGCAGCAAACTCTTTAGCTGTCATGGGGCGCTTGCCTTCAGGCTGCAATTCCATAATCCGTAAAGCTTGGGTCCCACAGGCCGCAACAATCCCCTCTTTTCCGAATTGAAGCAAATCGCCGGGAGTTCCCGACAAATCCGATTCCACACGGGTGCGGAGAAGTTTGATCCGTTTCATCTCGCCGCGGATGTTAGCCAGGCACCAGGCTCCGGGAGCCGGTGTGGCGCCGCGGATGAGATTGTGGAGCTGTAAAGCTGGTCTCCGCCAATCCACTTGGGTGTGTTCTAATTCGAGTTTGGTCGTAAAGGTAGCTTCCGCATGATTTTGCGGCGTTTCTATGACGGTACCTGTTTCAAATTGCTTAATCACCTTAAGCAGCAGCGGTGCACCGACCGCGCAAAGCGCTTGCCGCAATTCGCCAGCGGTCATGTTGGGATCGATGGGGATTTTGACGGTATCGATGATATCTCCAGCATCGAGTTGGAGGACCATATGCATGATGGTGACGCCGGTTTCCACATCGCCATTGATAATGGCCGATTCCACCGGGGTTGCGCCGCGGTATTTGGGCAGAAGGCTAGGGTGGACATTGATGCAGCCTAAGCGCGGCATGTCCAACAAGTGTTGTTTAATGATTTCCCCATACGCTACGACAACAAATAAATCGGGTTGATATTGAGCTAATGTAGGGGCGAAGTCGGGCGCGGACGCTTTAAGGGGTTGGTAGACCGGCAAGCCGTGTTGTTGTGCGACGATTTTGACCGGGACAGGCTGCGGTTCTTTGGAGCGCCCCTTGGGTTTGTCCGGCTTGGTCACGACAGCGGCGATTTCAATTCCCTGTTGGAGTAAGTATTCCAGTGTTTTTGCAGCAAATTCCGGCGACCCAAAAAATATAATCTTCATGGTTAGTTTACTATTCAGGTGTCTTAAAATGATTCAACGCAGAGACGCGGAGACACAGAGAACGCGGAGAAGAAATCTAGATATCTCTGCGTCCTCTGTGCCTCCGGGTCTCTGCGTTGAATGAATATAAAAAACTTTTAATGTCTATTCGCTTTGCAATTAATTTACGATGGCTTCTTCGTCTTCTTCAAGGAAACCGAAATCGATATCGGATCCACGTAGGTTGCTCTGAAGGCCAATCAATCCCCGCTTAGATTCACGGCAGAATTTCAGCCAGTGTTCAATTTCCGGAATTGGTTTACACTCATTTTGAATGCGATTAAGCGCTTCTTGAAGCGGCAAGTTGGTTCGATACAGAAGTTTGAACGCTTTGGTTAATTCGATACGGGTATCTAAGCTGAAACCGTTCCGTTTCAATCCGACTAGGTTAAGTCCACCTAGTTTGTAAGGAATGCCTGCACCGATCGTATAGGGCAAAACGTCATTGGTGACGCGGCTTAATCCGCCCACGAAGGCAAATCTGCCGATCCGGGCAAATTGGTGGATAGGCGTCATTCCCCCAATGATCGCATTGTCTTCGATTGTCACATGTCCAGCCAATGTGGCATTGTTACTAAGGATGACGTTATTACCTAAGACACTGTTGTGGGCGATATGTGAATAGGCCATAATAAAACAGTTATCCCCAAGGATCACTTCTGAGTTGGCTTTCAATGAGGAGTTAATCGTGACAAATTCACGGATCTCACAATTTTTACCAATCTTGACGAAAGTTTTTTCCCCATTAAATCGTAGTGCTTGCGCTTTGGTACCAATGCTCGCTGAAGGATAAATTGTCGTGTTATCGCCGATCGTTGTGTACCCATCAATATAAGCGTGGGATTTGATCACAACGTTATTGCCGAGCACAACATTCTTTTTGACGACTGCAAACGGTTCAATGGTGACGTTTTCGCCGATTTTTGCTCCATCTTCGACAATTGAGGATGGGTGAATATTGGATTTAGGCATGTTATTCTCAATGTTAGATGGTTATTGTTGCGGCTTATCAACGAGAACGAAACCGATTTCCGCTTCAGCTGCAGTTTTTTCTCCGACGAAAGCTTCAGCTTTAAACTTTCCGCCTTTATTACTCATGTGGCCCACTTCACAGCGTAGATGCAAGATGTCCCCAGGACGCACGGGATTACGAAATTTGGCGTTATTGATATTTAACAAATAGGCTGACTTATTCTGGAATCCCTTTAGGTAGATGAACACCGCTCCTGTTTGAGCGAGGGCTTCTATCATCAACACACCAGGCATAATCGGCTCATTCGGAAAGTGCCCCTGAAAGAACAGCTCGTTCATCGTCATATTTTTTTGTCCGACAATATAGCCTTTATCGTAATCCACTTCGGTAATCTTATCGACTAAGAGAAACGGATAGCGATGAGGCAGGATTTTTAAAATATCCTTAATATCCAGCGTCGTTTGCTGCAGCGTCGCACTCATTCTGTTTTCTCCATCGTAATATGGTTAAGGATTTTTTTAGCAAACTCATAATTAGCCTTGTGGCCAGTTTTGATGCCGATGATATGAGCCTGGAAATTAAATCCAATTAAGGAGAGGTCTCCAATCAAATCTAAAATTTTATGGCGGACCATCTCATCCGGAAAGAACAATCCCCCCTTGCTAAAGACCGCTTCGCGGTGAATCAAGACGGCATTAGAAAGGCTTGCCCCTTTGATTAGCCCTTTATCGAGCAGGGTGGAAAGCTCTTCGTAGGGGGAGAACGTACGGCACGCAGCAATGTCGGTTTTAAACCGCTCGGGGGTAATCTCAAAAGATTGATACTGAGCTCTTAACACTTCGACTTTGGGGTAGCTCAGGGTGTAGCTGATGCGATACGATTCATCTGGCAGCGCAATCAAGACCGAGTCCCCTTGGGACCAGTAGATCGGTTTTTCCAGTTTGACGATCGGAAGAGTATGAGACTGTTCGACCACGCCCGCGGATTCGATCATGTCGACAAACACATCGGATGAACCATTAGCGATCGGGGGTTCAGCATCGGAAACTTCGATGAGTAGGTTGTCTATATTATAGGCTCTGATAGCTGCTAGAACGTGTTCGACTGTATGGACAAACACATCGGTGAGTCCGATTGTCGTGCTGCGGTTGGTATCGCGGACATATTCCAATCCAGCCGGAATGATTGGGCGGCTGGGCAAATCGGTCCGTTGGAATAGGATGCCGGTCCCCTCTTTTGCGGGGCAAAAGCGAAGTTTGACCTGACGTCCGGTATGGATGCCGATCCCAGAATATTCGACCGGACCCTTTAGCGTATTTTGCCTGCGGGTAAGGACCGATCGTGATGGATGAATAGATGTCTTTGTCATAAGCTTGAATAAGTCTATTTTAATTTATACATTAAATTCAACATTAAGATATGATCCGAATTAATTCACAAGAGATTGACGATGAGTGGTATCGCGGGAATTCTCTATCCCGATGTTTTTCAAATCAATCATCTCACTGCCTTAATCCTGAAAGCGCAGTCCCATCGCGGCTCGTATTCTGATATTTATACCTATAAAAATTTAGAACTGGGCGTTTGCGGCTGTAAGATTGCATCTGACTCTAAAAAAAACATTTACGCAGCAATCGATGGCAATATTTTTAATTTGCCGCAGCTGCGAAAAGATTTAGAGAAAATCGGATATGTTTTCACCGATCAGGAGGAAAGTGCCGAAGCGTTAGTCTTTGCCTACGATGCGTGGGGAGAAGAATTTTTGACCAGGTTGGACGGGGAATTCGCCCTGTTTCTTTTTGACCGCCAGCAAGAGTGGGTTTACATCGCCCGCGACCGGATCGGAAACAAACCGCTCTATTGGTATCAAGAAGGGTATAATTTTATTTTTGCGAGCGAGTTAAAAGGCATTTTAGCCACGGGAATGGTGCCGCAAACACCGGCATTGGATGGATTTGCCGCTTATTTAACATTAGGTTACTTCCCGCAAGATATGACGCCGATCCAAAAAGTCAATAAACTGCTGCCGGGGCATTTTTTGCGCTTTAGCTTACATTCATCGAAGCTGATCCACCCCTACTGGTCGTATAGTTCCTATTTTACCTTTAGCACCATGGACAACTCCGCGTTGACGGCTTCCAAGCTGGACCGTCTGTTGCAAAGTTCGATTGGGATGCGTGCTCCTGAAGGCATCCCGCTGGGAACATTCATATCGGGCGGATTAGGATCGGCAAGCATCGCCTATTATCTGAAACGTCTGCGCAGCGAACAGCCGTTGCACGCTTACTCAGCGGGATTCCAAGGCCAGAACGAAGAAGATCTTCAAGCCGCCTTGACGATTGCGCGCAAACTCCATCTGCCGCATGAATTAGATATCCTCACTCCCAAAAACTTTTTGGAAGATTTTGTGAAGATCATTTGGCATTTAGATGAGCCGCTGGCCGATCCAAATATCTTGGCGACTTGGCAGCTTGGACGATTGGCGCACGCTAAATCCAAGATTGTTTTTTCAGGCATGGGGAGCGATGAGTTGCTTGCAGGGCATTCCCGCTACACGCTGGGAGAGCGCAACCTGCCGTTCACAACCTTGCTCGCGCAGACAGCGTATCCTTTAATTCAATATATTATCTCGCCTTTGATCAGCTTTATTTCCCCGCGCCTGGGTTATAAGTTGCTGCTGGAATCTCGGACAAATCCGTGGCAATCAGGCTACCTCCAAAGCAATGCGTTATTTGACGAAAACATGATCCAAGCAGCAGCCCCCACATTATCTGGATTGTTTGATCTCGATATTTTACTGCATAAATTTCATCACCTGAGCCGGATTAAATCGATTGTCTCCTCCTTCCTCTATTTCGATGTTAAAACCCGATTGCCCGATTTATTCATGCTGCAATACGAGCGGTTGACAGCGGCATTTGGATTGGATTGGCGCACGCCGTTCCTCTCCGCACCCATCGTCGAGTATTTGGCGGGATTCACCGAACCGGAAAATTTGCAAGAGCGGGACACGGCATCCGCGTTGAAAATCATTTTACGGGACGTGTTTCCGCCTGAAGTCACCAACCGCCCGAAACGCACCCGCCGGCAGTTTTTAAGGCCGTGGGTCGAATTGTCAGACCTTCCCTATTTGTTCGGCCTGCTTTCACGCGGCACGCTTGTCGAAGCGGGTATTGTTGATCCAGGATGGATTGAAAACCATAATGCGAATCCAGATAAACGGCGCGCGGCATTCCCCTACCTCTGGGCGATCTTAGCTTTGGAGGTGTGGTACCGGCTCTATATCAATTATCCGCCGCTGATGACCCCTCCGGAAATTACCCTTAAAGAATTGCTTGAAAAAACATAGGATCGATGATGGCATTAAAAGTTGTAGCGGTGACAAACGATTCCCAAGGATCGGAACCGCGCCCAGGTTCTTTACGAACAAACCGTAAAAATAGCTTAGAAGCGCGTATGGAACGGATGTGGCTGACAGATCCGCAGCAATTCAATCCAGACCGGAATGCTTGTGAGAGGGAACGGATCCGCCGTTCATGGGATTTAATTCAGTCACTCAAAGCGTGGAAGGGTAAGCAAGCGGTCGACCTAGGGTGTGGATGGGGTGTGTTAAGCTATAAACTCAAAGATGCCGGGGTGGATATATTAGCAGTAGACATTGCCAATAATGCGCTCAAACGGTTAAGCGGCCTGCACACCCAGCAGCACGCGCTTCCGGTCACCAAACTTCCGGATGACACATTTGACTTAGTGATCTGCACCGATGTGATTGCCTACCTGCATCGTGACGATTTCCGCTTAGCCGTTGCTGAGATGTGCCGCATGTTAAAACCGGATGGGTGGGTGATCTGTTCAACTCCTGTCGACATCAATTCAGAAGACGCTCTCGAACGCTTCCAAGGGCTCTTTGCGACCGAATTCCGGATTGAGTTCGAACGGCTAAGCCACTTCGCGTGGTGGATACGTTTATTCCAATGGTTGGATGCCCCGAAAACATTTTATCAAGGATGGAACAATCCAGAAGAGCGTCAAGAGGGCTTAAAAAATCGGCACGGATTTCACTATTGGTGGTACAAGCTAAATAGTTCTTTTGCTTTAGGATGGTTCTGGGGTGGCATTCAATTCATCACCCAACCCCTCGTCAAAGCCCTTAAACAATCGAGCGGTTTGCTGATTTTCATGGAAAAATTGTGCGCCAACATCAGCGACCGCAACGGCATCAGCCATGTGATTGTCGCCGGACCGCGAAAGCCACTGTTTGAAGGGGTAGAGAAAGTTTCCGATGACCAAAGACCTTTTAGAAAAGAAGTGAAGTGGGAATGACAGGACCAGGACAAACAGGACATCCACGACATACAGGACAAGCACGACATTTTTGTCCTGTGTGTCGTGGATGTCCTGTTTGTCCTGGTCTGTTATCTTAAGACGCGCGGATCGGTGCGCTTGATGATGAGGCTGACGTTTTTCTGATTGAACCCTTTATACCCTTCACGGCGCTGCAGGTTTTCCATATGGCTGCCAACCGCCCCGTATTTTAAAAAGAGATCGGCTTGTTCATCGGTGATGAATCCTTGATCGCGTAGCTGGTACACTTTTTTCTCGGGAACCGGCCACACTTCGCCAACGGTGAAGGCTTGACGAAGGTAAGGAAAGTTGCTGAATGGCTCCATCATCCCCACGCCATGGTGATTCAAATCCGTCTTCAACTCATCAAACATGAACTGGGCTTCCAAGTGATGCATGCCAGATTTTAAAATGGAATCCCCATGCAACGCACACCACAACCCGATTGTGCCAAGCTGCTCGAGTTCGGGAAGGGTGTGATGGGCAAAATCGTAATCGATCTCTTCATCAGCAAGATCGACATCAAGGAAGGTGACCAACCGGCAATTGGTGTTTTCCATGACCTGTGCACCCCATCCTGCTTCCTTCCCCGCATAAAACCGCTCGCGGCAATGAAAACCTAGAATTTCAAACAGGCGGACTAGCTGGCTAAAGCGATGACGCGACGAACGAAACGTATGATGGTCATGATTCGCCCATCCCATTCCCAAACCATCCTGCCGGTTTTTTTGAATCTGTCCAGCAGTATTCCTAAACTGCCAATAACGGCGCTCACACTCTAATACGATCCAAGCAGCAAGATCCTGCCCCACCATGTTGACTAACTCTTCCGCAAGCGCCAAGGTCTTGCTCATCGCTAAATTCTCATTCTCCAGATCACGCTGGCGCGTCATCCATTTTTCCGATGCGGCAATGTATTTTTCTAGATAGGTGGGCTCATGATAGGTGGGTTCTAAGATGCGCGTTCCACGCCGCTCCACGACCCAAAGGGAGATTCCTTCCTCATTCGATACGATAGCCCGCCGATAGCCTCCGAATGGACCGCCTTCCATCTCAGCTTGCATGCCGCGCACCATCAAAAAGTCGGCGATGCTCTCCACACAGATTGCAATTCCTAATACACTCGGCGCATGATCCCGTACCACCACCATCGGCAATTGCGCGCCAGGGTGATGAAACACCCGGTAGGAGGGCGCCGCATGCAATGGCTCGAAACCGCTATCTTCTAAATCGCGTTCCGCTTGAGGAGAATGTCCGACAATGACGTGATCCAACCAATCGAACAGCCGCGTACTCGTATGCTTTAACAAATCATGCTGCAATTGATGAATGAAATGATTGTGCATGCAACATTGTTCAAGAACGTCCAAAACGAACGATTCCGCCTTGGGATGGCACTGCCAATCATACTGCACAAGTGTTTTAGACATCATACTCCTCATGAATCTAATTGCTTATATAGCAGATGGGTAGAATTAGAACTAGTTCAGGAGAGCAGAATGGTGGTCAATACGCTTAAGTTTTTTACTTTCAAATAGATACACTTCTGAAGGCACAAGCTGTTCACAGAATGTGCGCAAATGATGATGGTTGAGGATAATGAAATCAATTTCGCGTAACGAAGCCAGCAAGGAGATAAACTCTTCGGGTGGATTCGGATTGCGTAAGAAAATCAGGAGTTTTTGGGCTTTATTTTGCGATAATTGTCGGATGGTCCGGTATAGTTCGGTTGTCAACCCCTCGCTTCCATCCAGTCCCAGCAAAATAAATGGTTTATCTTTTAAGACTTGTTTGAGAGCAAATAGGTGCTCTTCATCGAACACTTTATTGTCCGTATCATATTCCAACAGCCGCTGAGCCATATCTTCGAGGGTAATTCTTGCGCAGCCTAAACGTTCGATAGCGATCCCTGCAGCAAGGTTTGCTAATTGCGCTGCCGTGCCCAAAGGCAAGCCATTGGCCATCGCACTGGTCAGCATCGCCAGGACTGTATCGCCCGCACCGGTCACATCTTTCACTTCTCGGATCCGAACCGGAAAATCATGCCGTTCTCCGGTATGATGAAAAATCGAAATCCCCGCTTCAGACCGCGTAATCATCAGCGATTCTGCATCGGCCTGCTTCAACACCCGTTCAGCAATCTGATCGAGCGGAGCGTCCGCAGTGAGTCCAGCAGCGGCTACTGCTTCAGAAAAATTCGGTTTGATGACTGTCGCACCCGCATATTTGGTAAAATCAGCGCCTTTAGGATCGGCAATAATGATAATCTTACGTGCCTTTGCTTGCTCGATCAAAGCCGAAAGCAGAGTGCGGGACAAAAGCCCTTTCCCATAATCGGAAATTGCGACGATTTGTACGGAGTCCAATAAAGCAGGCAACAGTTCAATCAATTGCTGTTCAAGCTGTTCAGGAATGGGAGAAACAATTTCATAATCGACCCGTACCATCTGCTGGTTTTCGGCGATGACCCGATTTTTCACAGGGGTTTGATAGCGGTTTTCGGTCAGCAAGGCGGTGCAGTCGACCCCCTCATCCTGCAGAGCACGGCGTAAAAATGAACCGGCTTCATCCGATCCGACACGTCCGATCGCGACCACTTCCGCGCCTAAGGAGATTAAGTTTAACACCACGTTGCCTGCACCGCCAGGACGGTGTTCAACCGACTTCACCTGAACAACGGCAACGGGTGCCTCTGGAGAAATCCGCTTGGCTTTGCCGATGGTATAGGTGTCGAGCATAAAATCCCCGATCACCAGTGCTTTGCACGGTCCAATGCGGCTGAACGGTCCAGACAACCTTTTCATGAATTACCACCTTTTGTCGGTCACTAGGTAATTGCGAACATAGTCAATGACAGCGTCTTCCAGAGGCATGCATTCGGTGGCTTTGCCTAACGCTTTCTTGGTCTTCGCCATATCCGCACAGGTATAATTTTGGTATTTGCCTACCAAGTCCTGCGGCATCGGAATATACTCGATATTCACCGGTTTCTGCAATGCTTTAAACACTGCGTTAGAAAGCTGGTTCCATGTGCCAGCAATCCCCGATCCCACATTAAAGATGCCGGTGTGGTCATTCTCTAGGAAGGCGCACGTCATTCTGACGGCATCTTTCACATATATAAAATCGCGCTTCTGCCCTCCGTCTTCAAATTTATCCGGCTCAGTGGATTTAAAGAGTTTGATTTTCCCTTCTTTGTGAATTTGCGGGACGAAATGAAAGATGGTGGAAGCCATGCGTCCTTTGTGAAATTCATTGGGGCCAAACACATTAAAATATTTTAATCCGACGACTTTATCCAGCAACCCTTGCCGCCTCAGCCAGAGGTCAAACAGATGTTTTGAATATCCATACATGTTTAATGGTTGCAACGGTTCTAACCCATCGTGGCTGTCGCTGAACCCAAGATTGCCATCCCCATAAGTGGCTGCAGAGGATGCGTAGATAAAGCGGATGTGATGGGAAATCGCTACATCGGCCAGCCGCATGCTGAACCGGGTGTTATTTTCCAATAGATAGCTGGCATCCGTCTCCACCGTGCTGGAGCAAGCGCCTAAATGAATGATCGCTTCAATCGCCGACTCCCGCCCCTTCAACCAATCGAAAATTGCATGCTTGGAGATCGCATCCACAAAACTTTTGCCAACCAAATTGCGCCATTTTTCTGATTTTCCTAAATCGTCGACGACGATGAGGTGGTGGTGCCCTTTATCATTTAAATGCCGCAAGATTCCGGATCCGATAAATCCGGCCGCACCGGTAACAATAATGTGTTTTTTGTGTTTCGATCGCATAGGGTTCCCTTGGTTATAAGCAATAAATTTAAACTAAACCGGTTATTAATTCCATGAATCGATCATGATTTGCAGCAAATCGTACGTAGTTGTCAAAAGATGCTGCATCTGTTGAGACGCAGCCAATCTTTCTGGTTCCTTAAAGGGAAGCCCCAGGCTTGTCTGGATGAATTTAAGGAAACGAGCTACCTCCTGATTCTGGAAGGTATGCTCGTAATGGGGGTAGCGCAGCTGCGTGCTCAATTGCCGGCAATCTTTTAAAAACTTGATTGCCGAAGCAGTCAGAAGAATTGGGCAAGTTTTTTCTTTAATGGCCACTAAATCGTGTTTGGCTTCAGAAACGAGAGCATGTCCATTCACGATTTCGGGATTGTGAGCAATCAAGATTTGTTCCATTAACGGATGAATGTTTAAGGTCACACCATAGGCACCTAACGATTTGATCTGACGGATCGGAACGTTTTTCAATTGCAGCAACGCATGGATTTGACATAAATAAAATCCAACATTTTTATAGGCCCGGACTTGTTCATCATTTCCTCCCGCGAGGGTTTTTTCCTTAACCCACGCAATCAATTTTTCAAGGGTCATCGGCTGGATATTCAACATTTCAAAAATAACGTTCAACGAATCTTGAAGCAATTTTTGAGCAAATTTTTGTTCTTCACACGGGTGAGTATCCTCGACGACGGTATAATCGCTCGGTTGTCCGATCGTCGCTGCATAATCTTGCTGTTGTTTGATAGATGCCGCTAGCGAAGCGTGCATCTTAGAGGTATAGGGATAACGCATCCACATGCTGCCTAAATCGTTCCCCCATAGCCATCCTTTTTGTTCATGGTTCAATGCAGAAGCCTCGTCTATGCAGTTGTTCCATAAAGCGGAAAGGCTATGCTTTGAAATGGGATTCATCAATTGATAAATCTCGTTTCGATCGTGACGAAATAGCTCAATGCCGCGCAATGTTTGTTCTAGGCATAGGTGGGTGACGCAGCGGATGAGCGGCTCCGTAGAAAAACGGGGCAGTCCAGGATAAGAAAGCAGCGCTGGTAATCCTTGTAAAAGATTAAAATGAAAGAGCGCGTTATTGAAATGGCTGTCGAGATCTTTGATATGGGTAGACCCGAATGTCTTTGCCATCTCTAAAGCATCTTTTTGGAGTCCGGAAATCCCTGAAAGGATTGTTTGATGCTGCTGTAAAAACTGTGCCATCCAAGAAAGCGGTGCAGCCGGTGCTTTTGCTACTGGAGGGGCAGCAGGCTGAGCAGGCGCGGGAGTAAGATTTTCAGGGACAGAAGTGCCGTGAGGCTTATGACGATTCCGCCGGGGAGCTTTCTTCTCTTGTGCAGGCTGAACCATGTCTGCAAGCTGATGCCGTTCCTGCAAAATGACAGGAGTAGCGACCATGAACGTCGGCCAAAAACATCCCATAAGGCTGCAATGGATCGCATCATACAAATTTAGCAACTGGTCTAAATCCCTTGCGAATTTTTCGAGCTTATTAACGATTTCCGGCCTCTCGATCTCCGAATGAATCCCTTCTTTAACTAACTGCTCCATATATGCCATCGATAAAGCTTGCCGTTCCTGTATATTAACTGTTTTGGATAACTTATCTTTGAACGCCTTAACTTTTTCGAATGGAGCGACAGCAGCAATCTTGCATAACTGATCCATAAAAATAATGTAGCGGTGGATCGTGTTGCCTGTATCGTGGATTTTATTTTTCATCGCGCGCAATAGTTTATGATCAGACGCAAATTTCAGTTCCCATTGGGTCGGCGTCGCAAGGTGTGTCCTTGTCTCCATTTTCTTGGTTAAGTTTTGGTAATAGATGAGCAAGATACGCAACTGCTGAATCAAATCTGTGGGAAGAGAGCGGTGAACAAAATAGTTCATCAGCGCTTCAAACATCAGTTTGCGCGGTGCCGAGAGGGCTTGTTTTAATTCTTCAAAAGAGTCGAGGACTTGCTTCCCTACTTCGACGATGTTCTGTGCACTTGATTGGTTGATAATCGCCATTTGGGAACGCAGATCCATCCATGATCTTTGCTGAAACACCCGAACCTGACGTTCCCCTTCTTCGAGTTCCTTCTCCGTCATCGGTTTTTCTGCAACAAATTGGCTGACCCGTTTTTCTAGATGGGAATTAATGTAAGGGAGGTGAACTAGCGTATAGAGTTCCTTGCCACACCGTTGAATTTCTTTTTCAGAATAGTGGTCGCAAATCACAGAAGGTAAAAAAGAGTGCCCGTCCGCATTCGTTTTTTTGGCGGGAAGTTCTAATAAATAACGCTTCCAAACTTCATCTTCCCGGGGACGTTCGGCACGGACGGGAGTTCCAAACAATAACCTTCCCGCCACAAAATTCCTTACCTCATAGACTCTCTCTCCATGATTTGTGTAGTTATTGATAAAAAGAGCCCTCTGAACAATAAACTCACGCAACGTCAGGCTTGTTTCGAATGCTTGGATTCCCAAACGACTTACAATGGCGCCGATGCACACTTCTTGTTGTTTATTCAGGATCATTTCAAATGATTTATCAATGAGGTCCGCGACAATTTCGTCACGGATCCAGGCTAATGCTTCAGATGAAACCGTGGGTGCAGAGGTGATTCCGCCTACTTGAGGGGTTGGACCATGCGGCAATGAAACAGAACTGAGCTCCATAATCTTTCCTTAAATTATTGATTATTAATAGAGTACGATAATATCTTTTTTAACTAAATTTTACTAGTTAAACTTCCCGCACAGAAATGGTACAATAACGCTCATCACCAAACTCTTAAATGGGAAATCCCTTATGACAATCAATATCGCCCCTGGTGTTTTTGACATCATCCCCAACGACCCTGAGACATGGCGCAGCTCCTTCCTATGGCAATATGTAGAAAAGGTCATGCGCGAGACGGCTGCCCAATTCGGCTTTCAAGAGATCCGCACCCCTATTTTTGAACGGGTTGAGTTATTTAAGCGAGTCGTCGGAGATACCTCGGACATTGTGGCAAAAGAGATGTATGCCTTTGAAGATAAAGGGGGGAGAATGATGGCCCTGCGTCCGGAAGGCACAGCAGCTGTGATGCGGGCGTTTATTGAAAACCAACTGCAGAACCAAAGCCCCATTCAAAAGTTTTTTTACATCTGCCCCATGTTCCGGTATGACCGCCCGCAGGCAGGCCGCTACCGGCAGCACCATCAGTTCGGTGCGGAAGCGATCGGCAGCAATACGCCCGAGCAAGATGTGGAGTTGATTGATTTGCTCACCACTGTCTACACCCGTTTGGGACTCCAAAACTTAAAAGTGTATATCAACTCCATCGGCGAACCAGATGCGCGTGCGCAATTCCGGGAAGCACTAAAAGCGTATTTGAAGCCCCACTTCGCAACGTTATCGGAAGAGAGCCAAAAACGGTTTGAACAAAACCCCTTGCGGATTTTGGATTCGAAAGATCCTACTGATCAAACAGTTGTAGCAAACGCTCCCTCCATTTTGGATTTTTTAAGCCCCGAAAGCAAGGCCCACTTTGAAAAAGTGCAAAGCTATCTGAAATTGCTAAACATTGATTTTGAAGTGAATCACCGTCTGGTGCGCGGGCTTGATTACTATAATGGGACCGTGTTTGAAGTTGTGGCTGGCGATCTAGGCGCGCAGAATAGTGTGGGGGGCGGCGGCCGCTATGATGGATTGCTCAAAATGCTGGGCGGTCAGGATCTGCCAGCCATCGGATTTGGGTGCGGCATTGAGCGTACCATTCAAACGATGTTGAAGCAAAACGTCACCCTTCCAGCGGATCAAGGGGTTTCGTTATTTATTATTCCTTTGGGTGAAGAAGCGCAAAACGAGTGTTTTACCATGACCCATTATCTTCGGCAGCAGGGAATTTCGGTCCAAATGGATTATTCCGGGCGCAAGCTGAATAAGGTGATGCAATATGCGAATACGATCAAGGCCAAGCATGTGGTCGTGATCGGAGAAAACGAATTAAAAACTGGCGAGGTTGATTTAAAAGAGATGGCCACCGGAGATGTCATCCGTATCCCCATTAAGAGTCTTTTGAACATCCTCAAGATCGAGCGGGATAGCGCTGATTTTGTTCGCAGCTGGGACGAAATGAACCGTCCTTTCGATGATCCGCGGGAAGCGGAGTATTTCAAACGCAAGGTGGAACATGCGATTAAAGAGACTCAAAAAATCACGAACAAACTGAAAACCAGCTTGGAGTCGCTCAAAACCTTCCTTGATAACGTCTAGCAAAAACAGGACCAGGACATGCAGACAAGTAATTTTTTGTCCTGGTCCTGTTAGCAAGAAAGTTCGTTAAAATCCCCAACCTGTGATATAATAATTCTAAATTTTTGATTATTGGTTATTTATGCAAGATTTTCGACGCACCCACACGTGCGGTCAGCTGACGGCAAAAGATGTGGGCCAAAAAGTTAAACTTTCCGGATGGGTTCATCGCCGCCGCGATCATGGCGGGTTGATCTTTATCGATTTGCGCGACCGTTTCGGAATCACGCAGTTAGTTTTTGATCCCGTGTTATCTCCTGCTGCTCATAAAGAAGCTGACAAAATGCGCAACGAGTGGGTGATCACCATCGCGGGAGAGGTGATCATGCGCGCGCCTGATATGGCAAACGCCAAACTGACAACCGGCGAGATCGAAATCAAAACCAGCCAAATTTCCGTCCTCTCTAAAGCGCATACGCCTCCGTTTTCCATCTGCGACGACTTTATTGAAGTCAATGAAGAGCTCAGGTTGAAATACCGCTATCTGGACATGCGGCGCGGCGACATCGCGCAAAAGCTAGTCAAGCGGCATCAAGTGATGATGGCCGTGCGGACTTATTTGGATCAACAGCGGTTTTTAGAAATTTCCACGCCGATTTTAGGCAAGTCGACTCCTGAAGGAGCGCGGGATTATTTAGTGCCTTCACGAGTACATCCGGGGGCATTTTATGCTTTGCCGCAATCGCCCCAAATTTTTAAGCAGCTTCTGATGGTCGGGGGAATGGATCGCTATTTCCAAATCGCCCAATGTTTCAGAGATGAAGACTTACGTGCCGACCGTCAGCCGGAATTCACCCAGATCGATCTGGAAATGAGTTTTGGAACTCCCGACGAACTCTTCCCCATCATCGAAGGATTGGTCGGACAAATTTTCAAAACGTGCGGCGCCATCGACATTCCCAAAACATTCCGACGTATGAGTTATGCGGAATGCATGAACACATATGGAACTGACAAGCCCGATCTGCGGTTTGATATGCCGTTAGTCTCGATTGACGATATCGGCGAGAAAAGCGCGTTTGAAGTGTTCAAAGCCCAGCTAATTGGCGGAGGAATCGTGAAAGCGATCTGCGTCAAGGGCGGAGCCGACATCACCCGCAAAGGAATTGAAGAGTATACCGCATTTGTCGGACGGTTCGGCATTCAAGGACTCGCCTGGATGAAAGTCCAAGAAGATGGAACATTGAATTCCAATATTGTGAAATTCTTCAGTCCGGAACTCCAAACCGAACTGCTGAAACGTTTGGAGTGCCAGCCATCCGATCTTATTTTTATGGTTGCGGATACTCCGGAACGCACGAATCAAGCCTTGGATCACCTTCGTCGCAAAATCGCCCGCGACCGGGGGTTGATCGATAGGAACCGTTACGAATTTTTATGGGTGACCGACTTCCCGTTGTTTACCTGGAACGCTGATGAAGGACGGTTGGAAAGCGAGCACCATCCGTTTACCTCTCCGCATTTTGAAGATCTTGGATTGCTTGCGATTGAACCTTTAAAAGTGCGATCCTCCAGCTACGATTTAGTGTTAAACGGCTACGAGATCGCATCAGGATCGCAGCGGATTCATGATAGCAGCTTGCAACAACAAATCTTCTCGATTTTGCAGTTGTCAAACGAAGAAATCCGTTCCCGCTTCGGCTTCTTTGTGGAAGCATTAAGTTATGGGACGCCGCCCCATTTGGGTGCTGCGCTTGGATTAGACCGTTTGGTCATGATCTTAACCCAAACGGAAAATATTCGTGATGTGATCGCCTTCCCCAAAACCCAGAAGGCCAGCGATGTGATGATGGATTGCCCTTCATTCGTTGCCCAAAAGCAATTGCATGAACTTAACCTTGCGATTGAGGCACAGGAAAATATTCCTTGATAATATACCGACTAGAGTCTGAAAATAGGTCATAAACAATCTTTTTTTAAGGATCATCTATGATGAAATATCGCTCCCTTTCTCTCTGGATTAGCACCTTGACATTCTCACTTGCGATGCCTTTAGCTGCACATGAAACCGGAGAAGCCCATACTCATGACGACAAACCGGTCGATATCAGCAAAGTTTCAGAAGCTTTTGGGAATTTCATTGGACGCACGCTCAATAATCCTTCTCTAGGGATTAAATTTGACATCGAAGCGGTCATCAAAGGCATTCGTGAAGGTTCAGAAGGGAAGCCTTCCCCGATGAGCGAAAGAGATTACGAGGAAGCGGTTGTGATCTTGCAAGAGCAAGGGATTAAAAAACTCGCTGAGGAAAACTTAGCAAAGGCGAACGAGTTCTTAGCTAAAAATGCAAAAAATAGTGGTATCATCGAAATCGAACCGGGCAAGCTTCAATATGAGATTATTCAAAAAGGAGACGGCCCAAAAGTGGCGGAGCACACCTCGCCGTTAATTCAATACACCGGTAAATTTATCGACGGCACCGTTTTCGGAAGCTCTGAAGAATCGGGGCCCATCCGCATCAACCTCGACCGTACCATCACCGGTTTCAGCAAAGGGTTAATCGGGATGGAGAAAGGGGAAAAAAGACGCTTGTTCATCCACCCTGACTTGGCTTATGGGACAAAAGGAGACTTAGCCCCGAACGCACTTTTAATTTTTGAAGTAGAAGTGGTCAATGTCGGCGAGCCAGAGCAGGTGAACGCGGCTGCCCCAAAAATTGAAACCGAAACAAAATAACGAAAAATATCAACGTCTCTGTGATTAAATCAAATTAACCACAGAGGCACAGAGGTCACAGAGTTATTTTTTTATCTCTGTGATCTCTGTGCCTCTGTGGTAATTTTCTTTAGAATTCAACTATGAAAGTTGTTTTAGTTCAACCCCAAATCCCCCAGAATACCGGTAATATTGTTCGCACATGTGCCGTAACGGGCTGTGATTTGATTCTTGTGCGTCCGCTTGGATTTAGTGTAAATGACCGTTGGTTGAAACGTGCCGGATTGGATTATTGGGAAGGGGTTAAAGTAGAAATGGCCGATTCAATTGACGCTGTTTTGGAATCTGCAAAAGGTCGCTTTTATTTTTTCTCAAGTAAAGCCAAACAACGTTATACCGATGTTATTTATCAACCAGAAGACCTTTTGATTTTCGGCTCGGAAACGTCAGGGCTTCCCCCACATCTTTTTGAGACCTATCCCGAACAATTCGTACAAATCCCCATGTTGGAGAATGTTAGGTGTTTAAACCTCGCGACGTCAGTAGGGATTGCCGTGTATGGCGCATGGCATCAGTTAGGATTTAAATAGAAAAAGGACCTAAATGACTTTATGTCGTTTAGGTCCTTTTTGTCCCTTTGGTCGTTTTGTCGTTCGTCCTTTTATGCCATTGCAGCGGTGATTAGCTTTTTAAGGGTACTTAGATCTTTAACTCCGACGATCCGTTTGACCTCTTGTCCGTTTTTAAACAAGATCAACGTGGGAATTGAAGTGACCTGATAGGTCTGAGTGGTTTTTTGCGACGCATCAATATCCAATTTCCCAACCGAAACTTTACCCGTCATCTCAGAGGCAAACTGGTCGATCACCGGCGACATCATTCTGCACGGTCCACACCAATCTGCGTAGAAATCGACTAAGGTAAATCCATCCGCTGTTTCTGCTGAGAAATTATCATCGTGCAGTTGCTTAATTTGATCGCTAGCCATGTCCTCATCCTTTTTTGATTTTTCTACCATCTTCTACTCTTATTTTTTCATATTTTGCCGATTTTTTCCACTATCAAATAAAGTTGCATACCCCATCGCAACAGCGCAACCAGTCGGGATTGGCCGCATCCTGGTGCAGCCGGATTGGCAAAATGGTCAGACGGTACGCCTTTGTTTTCCGTTCTCCTCCCTCTTTACGGCCCTTTTCTTTATAAAAGAGCACCGCAATCCGATCGTTTGGACGCTCCTCTAGACAAACCCAATTGCGGCTAGCGAATAGAGTCTTAGGACGGCTATGGATATCATAGCGATTAAAAGCCAGCAAAAGCTCCCTAAAACCATCCATCTGCTTGGGATAACTCCCCGCCACCCTCAATATTTTAACAATGTGCTTGGGAGAGGGTTTATTGCCGATCGGAGAGGAGATAATCTCGATCATTTTGTTTCCATTTTGGGTCGATTCAATGATCCCGGCTCCTCCGGCATGGACATCGCCGGTCAAAATCGTAATCCTCATTCCCCGGCTCGAAGCAAACGCATGCATCCGTTGGAGTAACCGCTTTCTTTCTTCTTGGTGGTGCACGCTTTTCCATTGATCCCCGACATCATCCAACAAGTCGATTTCTCCAAACACATTCATAAGCCTAGAAAACAGCTTAGGTTTACCGAAGATCAGCCTAAAGACCTCCGACGAAACAACATCTTGAAATTGTTGGAGGGCGCGCTCTACAAACGCCATCTCTGGATAAGCAATAGGGACGGTAAGGACGACATAGAGATCTTTAATGGTGACCGGCAAAGCAGATAACCGGTCGAAAATTCGCGTGTATGTATCTTCCGAGCAGATTTGCATTTTTGATCGTTCCGACCGGGTATCCAACATTAAAATCGCTGTCGTGGTGCTGAGTTGATGGATGTAACTTAATCCCCTTGTCACCTTTGTTTCATGGGATTGCGTTTCCGTCATCTGCTGCTGGAACAACAAATAGAAACGGCGAGCAATTGTAAAAACCCCTTGAAATACTGGCGATTGTTGCAAGTAGTCGGGATACGATCCCCAGCCGTCAAAAATATCGTGGTCATCCCAAATCATCACAGAAGGAATGGAGGCTAATGCTTCCGCAAATTGCGGCTGATGAAAGTGTTCGCAATAGGTTTTGAAATAGAACCGCGTCACCGCTTCTTCCATTTTGCGGTTAAAGGGCAGTTGCTTCCTTTGATCTTGGTTGTCAATTGCCAACCACTCTTGCAGTTCAGGCAGCGCCCACACCCCATCAAAATAGCCTTGGTCTCCTCCCCCAATCAGCACATGGAAAGGATTCTCGGCATGTTTGGTGCGTAAGTCTTTCCATAAGGGTTGAATTCCCTCCATCTCTTGCTCTTCTTCTATCGTTTGAAATCCATTGCAGGAATAAAAAGCCGCACGCAACGGCGTGGTGACTCCAGGCACATTAAACACATAGCGGTCATCAACAAAAAACGAGTAAGCATAAGCTTTTGTTTCTTGTAATTGTTTAATGCGGAAGGGATAACGGAGCACTTGCTCCTGTTCGCCGATATATAAAAATTCCGGCGCAATGTAAACACTTTCCTCCGATCCGGAAGGAGTGATTTTTAACTGAGGTCGGTCTAGCGCAGCGGGGATCACAATTAAAATGCTGGCGCGCCACCTAGGTCCGTTTAATGAAGGCTCAATCCCCTGAAATTTTAGCAAGGGTCCGCACACGATGGCCGATTCAAAGAGGCTTGAGAGACGATGCATGATGCCGGTTCGTGGAGCCTGAGGAGGTTGCCCATCGAGTAAATAAGTGCGGGAGTTCACCCTTTGCATTCTGGTCGCATCTACACCCTCCATCATCCCTCCGTTTAAAATAATACCGAAGAAATTTGAAAAATTGGGATTTGACAAGGAGGCGCCCTGAATTTGAATCAGGCGTCGCCGGCGCCGAAGCAGCTCAACTTGCATAAGTTGAGCGATGCAGGCGGATTCAAAGTCAGAGGCTAGCCGACGATGTCAAAAACCAATTTTTCAGATTTCTTAGGTACAATATTCCATAATAGAATCGCCGGTACAAGATGAAAACGATTGCCTAAAACCGTAGGTTTGGTTAAAATTTCTTCTTTAATTTGTTTAAAATGAGTGTTTTAAATGCCTTCTAGGAACCAATTCCAAATTCTTGCGTATTATCGATTTACTCCCATTGCCGACCCGCACGCAGAAGTGGCCAATCACAAGCAGTTTTGTGAAGGGAAAGATATTTTAGCGCGCGTTTATATCTCCGAAATGGGAATCAACGGGCAGATGTCCGCCTCGCAAAAAGATGCGGCAGAATATATTGCCTGGATGGAACAACACCCTTTATTTAAAGGGGTGGAGTTTAAAGTCCAGCCTTATCACGAACATGTGTTTCCCCGCCTCACCATTAAATACCGGAAGCAACTCGTCGCATTGGACAGTGAAGTGGATTTAACCCAAGGCGGAGAATACGTCACCCCCCAGCAGTGGAAGGAACTTCTGGATGGGGATGAGGAGTATGTGCTCTTAGATGTCCGCAACGACTATGAATGGAAGGTGGGACGGTTCAAAGGGGCAGAGTTGCCTCCTTGTGAAAATTTCCGCGAGTTTCAACAATTTGCTGAGGATTTGAAAAGCAAAATCGGCAAGAAAAAAACACCCGTTTTAATGTACTGCACCGGCGGGATCCGTTGCGAAGTGTATTCGGCCTTCCTCAAAGCGCGCGGTATTGAAAACATCATGCAGCTGCATGGCGGCATCATTAAATATGGAGAAGATGTCGGCAGTGACCACTGGCAAGGGAAGCTGTTTGTCTTTGATGATCGTCTGACCGTTCCCGTCAGCAACGGCGAGACGGAAATGATTGGCACTTGCCATCACTGCGGAACGAACGTAGAAGCGTATTACAACTGCGCGAACATGAAATGCAACTATCTCTTTTTATGCTGTCCCGCATGCTTAAAGGCGCATGAAGGGTGTTGCAAGACCGAATGCGCGCAGTCTGATAGGCTGCGTCCCTACCACCAGCAGAATCCGCATAAGCCCTTCCGCAAGTGGTATCACTACTTCCAAGAGCATTCTAAAGAGTTAAAAGACAAACGACAGAACGACCAAAAGGACTAAAACGACCAAAAGGACCAAAATAAATATTTAGGTCGTTTTGTCGTTTAATTTAGCACAAGATTTTGAGCGAGATCAGAATGGTCTTGCAGCACAAATCGACCATTTCCGTCTGAGTTTGACACGCTGACAACGCTTTAAAATTGGCATTAATTTTATTCAAGTCCGCTTGCAAGCTCATGAGCGCATGGACGCTAAAAAACGCTTTAAGAATCTTACTCTCTAAACCTGAAATTTTTATTCCGACCTTAAATAGCGAGATCGCTTTCTGCACTCGGGTCTTCTTGGTCGATAACACCACCCGCTTAATCTTGTCTAACGACATCAGCAGTTGATAATGAGAATAAATTGGAGTCCGCTTCAATCCCACTTTAAGCGCAATTTTTCCAAACTTATACGTATAGGTCAATAAACGCTCCAAATTCAATTTATCCACTTCAGATAATGTTCTGGCAAATGGAGCTTTATCAATCAGATTACGAATTGTTTTATATTTTGGTTTCGCTGATTGGGTCCTCCTTCCCGAATCAGGTACCTTGCTTCCTTCGACTTTCATATTGGCTTCCTTTAATGAACATGAATCATAGTACGCAACTATTAAGGCCCTTTAAAGAGGCGGTTAAGCGCATATAAAATGCTCATGCGATATCTGCCGGTCCTCTCAGTCCTAATTGAGCGGCGACTTGGCGATTAAACTCATGGAAAAAATTTATTTTAAACGCTTCCTGAGCTTGTTCTTTTTTCATTTCATTCTCGCTATCCCTATATAACGTTTGGAGTTCGGCACACGAATCGCTGGAAATCATCTGCCGGTGATTCATCTCAGCTAATTGATCCGTAATCATTTTTTTAGCTGCCGGCCAATCTAAAGAATCTGCCAACTGCAACAGATCATACAAGAATGTGAACGATAGCAAATGATTTCGATCAAAATGCTTATAGTGCTCTTGATAGGGGATTGTTTTGCGACTTGTTACCGCTTCGGCCGCAAATACCTCTGCGTATTCACCAAACTCTTCCCGTTCGATTTCTTCAACGAGCACATCGTGGATGTCGCCCCCTTCCATCAGTTGATACCGCATTAAGGTAAAAAACTGATCCGCCCTCATAAATTCTAAAGTTAATGTACGGCGTAAAATCGAATTTTCAGTGATTAAAAATTTTAAATAGTATCTTGGCAGCAAGAGAGTTTTATCCTGAAATTTTAAATTAATAAGAGAATGGAACTCAAGCGGACTAAACTGCGCATGGCAGATCCTACAAGCTCTGAGCGAAGCGATCCCATCTGTTTCCTCTAGAGCATATTGCCAACATTTATTGATCACACAGCTGAGTTCATCCCTATTAAGATAAGGAGAAGTACGATATGTTTTTTTAACGATTTCGCCGATCGATATTAAATTGCGTTCATATAAAGCATAAAAGTGGGCGGCTTGTCGGCGCATTTGTGCGACTAGCTCTTGAATATCAGCAGAAGCTTGATTTTTCAATTCGTGGATCGTGGGAATGATCAATTGTTCAATAGGTGTTTGAGAGGAGGGAACAACGGGATGAGGAACGCGGCCCCTCCAATCGATTGTAGAAAGGCCGTAAATCATTGCAGCATTTAAATCCATATAGTCCTTTAAAGATTAATTATTCATTATTAATAAATTAAGTAATCTAATTAGTATACACAAACACGATTTTAACACTACCAAAACATCAATAAAACCAATTATAAAAATATATTTATGTAAGTTTTATTCACTAAGAATGAACAATAGAATCAAGTACACGCCCCGGAGTTAAGGATCTTGTTGTGCACGTTCTAATTTAAGGGCATTTAAGGCTTGGACAAAGTCCTCTGGTAAGGGACAGGTGATAGAAATAAGTTTGTTTGCAAGAGGAAATTCGATTTTGGACGCATGCAACAAAATTCTTGCCGGTTTGTAAGCGCATTTGAATTGCTTGCAATATTGATGATCGCCAAGGATCGGATGGCCAATTCCGCTTAAATGAACACGAATCTGGTGGGTGCGTCCAGTTTCAGGATAACATTCCAATAAAGACGCTTGCGATTGAACCGCCAGCGATTTCCAAATCGTACAGGCATACAATCCTTTACCTTCCGGCACCGCGCCCCAAATCACTTGTCCGGCAAAACGGCGGATCTCTCCCAAAGCGTTCTCAATTTTCCCCTGCCGCTCTTTGACTTTGCCCTCTACGATGGCAAGGTAAGTTTTATGGACTTCACGCCCTTTAAACAATTGTTCCAGCTCTTTCAACATTTTGGGGTTTTGGGCAAACAGCAGGATGCCTGACGTTCCTTTGTCCAAGCGATGGACAAGTTCTGCTTGTGGATAAACTTTTTTAACAATAGCTAAAACACTTTTCTCATCACTGCTTAAGCCTGGAGGCTTATTGTAAGCTAAGATGGCACCGTCGTCGTAAAGGACGCGCTCTGGAGAAAATGCCCATTCTGAGGCATCGTCCGTGTCTTCGACATCTGCTTCGATAAGGTCGCCGGCTCCCAACACTGTATTCACAAAACGATCAGTTTTGCTATTGATGCGGCAATGGCCTGCTTCGACGAGACGACGTGCCGCTTTACCGGAGAGGTTAAGGGCATCTTTTAAAAACTCCCCTAACTTTATGCCTTGTTGAGAGGCTTTGATCTTCCAATGCATCATTTTTCGTAACCGGGGTAGGAAATTAACCACAGAGATACAGAGAAGAAAATAAAACATTCCTTATGAATTATAAGGAGATATCCTGCTGCCATTGACAATTGCTTTAATCTTCGTTTTCTTCTCTGTGCCTCTGTGTCTCTGTGGTTAAATTTTAGTCTAAGCGGAAGGAAACTGACTTAGGAAGCGCAGATCGTTCTGCGTGAAGACACGAATATCCGGGATGTGATACTTGATCATCACTAGACGATCGATTCCTAATCCCCAGGCATACCCAGAATACTCTTCAGGATCGATATCCCCATTTTTTAACACCTCGGGGTGCACCATTCCCGCACCAGCAACTTCCAGCCAGCCGGTATGCTTGCAGATCGGACACCCATGTCCTGCACAAACGAGGCAGCGGATATCCACTTCCAAACCAGGTTCCACAAAAGGAAAGTAACTCGGGCGATACCGTTTTTCAATTTCAAATCCGAACAGTTTGTTCAAGAAGATATCCAGCGCTTTTAACAAATCTGCAAAGGTCACTCCCTTATTGATGTAAAGCGCTTCCACTTGATGGAAAAACACATGGGACCGTGCCGAGATCGCTTCGTTACGATACACTTTACCTGGGGCAATGATCCGGATCGGCGGTTTATTCTGCTCCATCACCCGTGCTTGGATGTTAGAGGTATGAGTGCGCAGCAAGACATTTGCATTAATATAAAAGGTGTCTTGCATGTCGCGCGCCGGATGGTCCGGCGGAAAGTTCAACGCTTCATAGTTATAATAGTCAGAATCAATGTCAGGGCCGTATTGAACTGAGAATCCCATTCCGATCAAGATGTCGATCACTTCATCCATGACGTGGGTGAGAATGTGTTTGCGCCCAATAAAACGGCGGCGTCCGGGAAGAGTCACATCAATTTTCTCTTCAAGCAGCTTCGCGTTCTCTTCCTGATGCAACAAGGTTTGCAAGGTAGAATCGAGCCGGTTGGTGAACTCCACTTTCAAATCATTGATCCATTTGCCCACTTCCGGCCGTTCTTCGGGGGTGACCTCCCTAAGAACTTTCATCATTTGCTGGATCGGCCCTTTTTTGCCCAAATATTTGACGTGCAGATTTTCGATGGCTTGGACAGATTTGGCTTGTTGGATGTCAGTTTCGAATTCACGCCTGACTGTGGCGATGTTTTCTTTCACAGCGGCTCCTGCTCAAGAAATTTGTTGATAAAAAGACCCCTTCAAACCAGTTACGGCTTCAAGGGGTTTCAAAATTATGCTAACGCGGCTTTGGCGTGGCTCGCAATCGCTGCGAATCCACTTGGATCGGTCAAAGCTAGTTCGGCTAAAATTTTACGATCGAGATCACACTTCGCTTTTTTAAGCCCGGCGATGAATTTGCTATAGGAGATCCCATTGATCTTTGCAGCAATTCCAATACGGGTAATCCACAAGCTGCGGAAATCTCTTTTCTTAAGCTTGCGGTGGCGGTAGTTATACGCCATAGCACGCATGACAGCTTCTTGGGTCATCCGCAAGTGGTTCTTGCGGTCGCCGACAAAGCCTTTAGCGAGCTTTAAAATTCTCTTCTTGCGACGGTGTGAAGCTACAGCATTTGTTACTCTTGTCATAGGTAGTCTCCACTTTTATTAACTGACGCCCATCAAACGTCTGTATGTATGGGCAACACTTTCAAATACGAGGCCTGGCTTTCCAAGCTGTCTTTTACGCTTCGAGCGTTTGCCTGACAGCAAGTGCCGTTTTCCGGGTCTGCGGCGCAGTAATTTGCCGGTTCCGGTCACTTTAAATTTATGGGCCACAGCCTTTTTAGTTTTCATCTTAGGCACGGGTCTGTTCTCCTTCCGATTGGTCTTGTCCTTTTTCGCTCTTTTTCTTCTTCCCGCCGCCCGGTGCTAGCACGAAACCAACACTGCGTCCTAACATCTTGGGGGGCGCTTCCACAGTAGCGACATCTTCGAGGTCTTGAATCACTTTTCGAACCAGTTTTTCACCGATCTCTTGGTGCATCATTTCCCGTCCGCGGTAAGTCAAAGTCATCTTCACTTTATTCCCCTTCGTGAGGAATTCGCGGGCATGGCGCATTTTTGTTTCGAGATCATGCGGATCGATATTCGGCTTGATCTTGATCTCTTTTACTTTAATCGTATGCGAGGCCTTCTTACTCTCTTTTTCCCGTTTTGTTTGATCGTATCGGAACTTTCCGAAGTTGATGATCTTGCAAACGGGCGGGTTTGAGTTGGGTACTACTTCGACCAGATCTAATCCGTGCTGATCCGCAAGGTTCAACGCTTCTTGGATTGAAATGATTCCGATTTGTTCTCCATCAGGACCTATCACGCGCACCCTAGGGGCGCGAATTTCGCGGTTTACTTTCAAGCGACTCCAAAACTCCTATTTTTTCATCGACATCGATGAAATGTTCGATAAGCAAGGCCGCCAACCGTTCAACTGAACCGAAGAGCGAGCTTACTACCATTGCGGGGCAATGGGTTTGTCCCTGATGCGGTTTGGAAAATACTTTAATGTGCTTAGGCAGATTAAAGTCGATTTCCACAAAACCGCAGCTCCACGCGCGTTGATAAACATCCCGAATCTGCACTTCAGCCCAAGGGCCGTGGCGAACAAGATTTTCCTCATCAACTCGATAGGCAATGCCACACTGTTTCAAGGCATCTACTAACGTGGCAACACCGGCATCCCATTCAGGAAAAGCGGGTGTTTTTTTATGGGTTCGAGCTCTTAAAATCCACTCATGCTCGAAACCGAGAATTGTAATCATTTCCCGAATGAATTGCAAGGACGAAATCAGCTCATGCCCCAGCTCTTTCATTCCTGAAAACGCATAAGTGAGCCCCATGGTCGCATGGGTGTGATCCATCAGATTGTGGGTGTACCCAACCTCTTCGGTGCGAGAAATTTGAACCCATTCAGCCCATCGTAGGGAGTCCGTTGCAACGAGTTTAGCGATCTCTTGCAGCGATGCTGTAGGATCTCTTTGAATTTCAGGAAATTGCCTGTGGCCCACTCCCTTACGCCAATACGCCTGCAGGGCATGGAGTAAGGCTGCGCCCTTGGACAGCCATACCAGTTGACCGGACGGCAGGAACGTAAAATATTTCTTTTGAGGGCCTAGGGTGCGATGGTCGCGCGCGCGGGCTGACTCGAGGTGCTTCAAAAAAGTTTTAAGGGTTTGTTTGTCACTTGCGGCAGTCCCCGTGATGCGAATGATCTCCAGCTCTTCCTCCCCTTTCATTTCTGAGATGTCAAACAGCTTATAGGCGGCTAACGCTTTGGTGGTCGGAGTGAAGGGCCCAGCCGAGAGGTCATAAAAATCGCCGATGCGGCAGAGGTCGACAAATTTAGTTTTAAGGGCTTCAAGCTGTTCAACCAACAACACTTGTTTGCGGTGCGCCATGAGTTGGATGGCGTTTGTGCGCAGCATGGTTACTGATTCAATGGGGAGATCCTCGGTGATTAAAAAGCGGACCCGTTCTTCGATTTGAGGTAAATATTCTTTTGAAATCGGTTGGGAGAAGTAGAAATCGTAGTGAAACCCTAATTCATTTATCGCGCTGCCAATAAGTTTCGCGTGAGGAAATAGGTCTAAGATGGCAGAAGCGACAACTTCGGCTAAGGAGCGGTGCAGGGTGGGTAAGGGTGAAGAAGTCATTGGGATATAGCTGACTCGAACAGCTGACCTCCACGATGTCAACGTGGCGCTCTAACCAACTGAGCTAATATCCCGTGTTGATTAAGAAACTGAGAGCATACGCTAGGGGAAGAAAAAAATGCAAGTGGATTGACAAGTTTACCAGAGGGTGACAATATGTCGCGCTTACCGATAAGGAGGAAGGGTATGGCTTGGGGAATCATGATCTACACATCAGTTAGGGATACTTATTGCGGAAAGCTATTTTGCAAACACATCGATTCCTATCAAAACGGGCCGAAGGATAATGCGATCAAGCGTTCGGGTAACAATGTGGCGATCCGTTTTCGTTTAGGATTGACGGCTATACCCGCTCTTTTGGCGATGATCACTGATTTTGCATTAGGATTGATTATCGGCGTCGGCGATTTATTAATCGGCCGGTTTGTCCCGCTGGCGTACCATGCCAAAAAGTTTACGGTGTTTGGAATTTCTAATGGGTATACGGCATGCGTGTGTTTAAAAGGCGCGCTCGCAGGACCCTCGTTTGTTGCGCATATTCCGCAAGATGCGTTGAATTGTGAGCAGGGATATTTGAACAACAAGAAATTCAAATTTTCCAGATTATTTAACGATCAAGATCAAAATATTCAAACAATTCGCGGGCTTGTGGAGGCGTTTAATCAATTATGTACGCTTTCAAAAAGACGCCTGATTGGGTCGATTCGTTATGAAGTGGATCACCCGGAATTTTCCATCACCCATTTTGAATTTATAGACCGCATTGAAAAGACGTATCGGGAGTTGTTTAGGTTTGCGACCCAGTTGCGCGAAGGGTATGTAGTGTAAAAACGACAAAACGACCAAAACGACTAAAAGGACCAAAAGGACAATTTTTGGTCCTTTACGTCCTTTTGGTCGTTTTGTCGTTTGTCCTTTTTTGAAACACTTCCAAAAGGGTTCTGGCATTGCTATCGGAAATCCCTTTCACTTCTTTGAGCTGCTCTAAAGTCGCTTCTTTCATGGCGCGCACACTGCCAAAATGTTTCAGTAGGGCTTTCCGTTTGACTGGGCCGATCCCGGCAATCGCATCCAACACACTCCCCAAGCTTTGCTTAGAGCGGCGGTGACGTTGAAATGTAATGGCAAAACGGTGCGCTTCATCGCGGATTTGCTGAAGCAAAAAAAGGACTGACGAATTCGGTTTTAAAGTCACCGGCTGATCAAGATCGATCACAAACACGCGCTCGGCCGTCATTCCTTTATCATGGCGTCCCTCTTCTTTGGCCAAGCTGATGATGTCGACTGTCGCAATATCCAATTCTTCGAATACCTCGTGAGCCACCCCTAAATGCCCTTTTCCGCCATCGATCATTATGAGATCGGGCAGATTATTTTCTATTTTCGCTTTTTGATATCTTCTTAAGAGCACTTCACGCAATGCCGCATAATCATCGTAAGCCCCGGCGGTTTTGATTTTGAACTTGCGGTAATTCGATTTATCTTTTTGTCCTTCTTTAAAAGAGACTAAAGCAGAAACCGGTTCGGTTCCCCCGAGGTTGGAGTTATCGATGCATTCAATGCGCCGTGGATAGTGCTCCAATTGAAACAGCTCTTGCATCTCCAATAAGATTTTCTCTTTGAGTGCCTGTTGATCTTTACCTAATTTAAAGGCTTCCTCCGCATTGGTGTAAGCCATTTCTAACATCGTACGTTTCGCCCCACGCTGGGGATAAAGAATCTCCAGAGTGCGCGGACGAGAGGCGGACAACACTTCGGCGATGACCGAGTGATTATCCAACTGCAGCGGCAGCAAAACCTCATGCGGAATTTCCGGCTGCTGCGGATAATGTTGCATCAAAAACGACTCAAGCAGCTCTGCGTCGGTTTGGAGGTTATTCGAAAAATGATAGTGCTTCACGCCCAGTAATTTGCCCGAACGGTAAATCATGAGAGCGACTGCAAGCTCCTCTCCTTGACGATACAGTCCCACGACGTCTGTATCACTTCCCAGTGGCTTATCAACGAGCTGTCCTTCAATCGTGCGTTCAATATGCTGAATGGTTTTTAGAATCTGATCGGCCTGTTCAAATTCAAGATTTAACGCCGCTTGCTCCATGTCGGCATAGAGTTCTTTTAAAATTGCTTGATCCTGCCCTTTTAAAAATTGAATCGTCCGTTTGACAAGCGTATCATACTCTTCTTGAGTGCACATCCCCACACAGGGAGCAATGCAGCGCTTCATATCATAGAGGATGCACGGGCGCGTGCGGCGCGCTAATTCCTGATCGGAGCATTGCCGCATCGGGAAAAGACGTTGCAGCAAATCTAATGTTTGCCGTGCGCTATACGCACTAGTGTAGGGACCAAAATATTGGCCATCTGCTTTGGGCTTCCCGCGGTACCGCACTAACTGGACCATTGGCCACTGATCGCGGGTGGTGACTTTTAACGCGATGTAGGTTTTATCATCCTTAAGGATCGCATTATATTTGGGGACGTGTTGCTTAATCAGGGTATTCTCAAGCAGCAACGCCTCTTTTTCCGAGGTCACAATGATGCATTCAATCGCTTCCACTTTGGAGATTAGAAACGGGATCATTTCCCGGTTGTCGCGGCCAGGAAAGAAATATTGCTTGACCCGTTGCTTGAGATTATTGGCTTTCCCCACATACAGCACTTTGCTGTGAGCGTCTTTCATGACATAGACACCCGGCTTTTGGGGAAAATCTTCTAATTTTTTTAGATCGAAAGGCATTCCTCTATCATAGGGAAAGCGCAATTAGCTGGCTAGCTTAAGAGGCGACTCTTGGGCTTCTTGCAGGGCCAATTGACCGCAGGCGGCGGCAATATCATCCCCTTTCGTGTAACGGCAGGTATTGGTAATCCGGGCGCCAAACAAGACGCTGCGGAAATCTTTGATCGCCCTCTTTTCCGGCCGGCGCAATTTAAGTCCTGCCACCGGATTATACGGGATTAAATTGATAGTGCAGTGTTTTCCAGCTAGGAGATGGGCCAGCTCAAACGCATGGTCCGGATGGTCGTTGATTCCCGCAATCAGGGTGTACTCATACGTAATGATCCGTTTGGTTTGGGCGGCATAATCATCCATCGCCGCCAAAATATCTTCTAATGGATACTTACGAGCATAAGGAATGATTTTTTGACGGATCCGCTGGTTCGGGGCATGAAGCGAGAGCACTAGATTAACCTTAATCCCCTCACGAGCTAACCGCCGGATGCCCTCAACCACGCCGACGGTGGAGACCGTGATGCGGCGCGGCGATAACGCTAATCCTTTCGGATCGGTCAGCATATGGATCGACCGGATCACTGATTCATAATTTTTTAGGGGTTCGCCCATCCCCATGAAAACAATGTGGCACACCCGCTCTTTTTTCCGTTCCAGCCACTTATTGATATGGAGCACCTGTCCGACAATTTCTCCGGGATGCAGATTGCGGAAAAATCCCATTTTGCCTGAAGCGCAAAACGCGCATTTGGCGGGACAGCCGACCTGAGAAGAGACGCAAACGGTGCGGCGGTCGTCGGCACAAATCAAAACGGCTTCGACCAGTTTTCCATCGGTTAATTTATAGAGAAATTTGAAGGTTTGTTTGTCTTCTGAGGGGGTAACTTTGACCAGTTCGAGTCCGGAAAGGGTGAAATGCTCATTGAGCTGTTTTCTCAATTCTTTGCTCAGATTGCTCATTTCCTCGAAAGAAATCGCCGCTTTTTGATAAATCCATTGATAAATCTGTTCAGCGTGGAAACGCTGATGACCTTGGCGCTCTAGCCAGTCAATCAATTCTTGCAGGGATAGTTCTAAAAAATTTTTCATATAATACTGGATTTTTGATTTATCATTTCTGAAACAGTTTACCACATTGAGAAATTTGAATAAACAGAACATTGCATAATCTTTTTTATTTTGACTAAATATAAGAAAATGAAGTAACTTACCTAAAAGTTTTAAGAACATCTTAATTTTTATAAACAGGAGATAACCATGATTAAACAATTCTTTCTCTTAGGCGCAGTGTCTGCATTAGCTTTTTCATCCGGTCTGTACAGCGAAGAAACAGATAACCAAGACGACAACAATAAGCCAGGTGTGATCTTCGTGGCCGAAGATAACAACGACGAAGAGAACGACAAACTTGCTTGCTTCTGCAACAATGACGAAGACGAGCAAAAGTATGCGACTGAAGAAAACGACCAAGAAGACGAAGATGATGTTGTTTTCGCTTCTAACGAAGATGAGCAAGACGAAGAGAATAAATTGGCTTGCGAAGGGTGCACAAAAGATGGCGATGACGATCAAGAACAAACGATCTTAGCTAGCTGCGAAGGCGGCAAGTGCCCATCCTTGATGGTTGAGCGTCTTAGAGAAGAGAAAAGAAACCAAAACAACCAACAATACCCACAAACCCAGCCAGCTCCAGCTCCTCAGCCAACCCAAGCTCCACAATGCAATTGCCAGTACGCTTAATTCAACGTTAAATTTTAAAGTTTGTTAGAAAAAGGCACTCAGAAATGGGTGCCTTTTTTATTTAAAAGACAGAACGACAATATTTACCACAGAGGCACAGAGAACACAGAGAGATAAAAAAATAACAAGGGTGACGACTATAACCAGGATTAGAGAAAGAATGAAATCGATGTCGGTAAGGAGAATCGATTCATGCAAATTCTAATTTTATCCCTTGTATCTCGGTATTTTATCTCTGTGATCTCTGTGCCTCTGTGGTGAAATTAGACTTTTTGACCAGAAAAGGCGGACTTGACATTGCGCCACCAGATTTTTAGAAGGCGGCCAATATCTTTTTGACTCCATAACCAATTGAGTACAGTTGCCATCCCGAAATACGAGTTCAACACACGCATCGTCTCCCAAAAGTGGGTCATAATCATCGAACGGGTGAACCCGCGCAAATCATAATCGGTGAGGACGCGAGGTGTAGAAAAATGCCGGAGTTCATCCTGCAGCGCAAAACGGCACATCAGGTCAAACCCCCCGCGCAAGTGATAGTCGGTATGAAATTTTCCCAGCTCGCGCAAGGTGTCCGCCTTAAACCAGCACGACTGGAGGCTGGTCGGCTGCAACCCCTTTTTTAATAGGGAAAGGGACATGGGGCGGTAAAGGATTTTTACTTCAGAGACCCCATCGCGTAAGACGCTGCCGCCATATACGAGTTCCGGTTTATCATTATTTAAGGCGAGCGCCATCATGATTTTATGCGTCCGGTAATCGATATAATAGTCTCCGGGAAAGAGGAAATTAATATACTGCCCATTCGACATGGAGATCCCCTTATTTAACATATCGTAGCGGTGGTAGGTCGTCACCGTGCAGATACGAATGCGCGGATCAAAATAACTTTTTACCATTTCGATCGTACGGTCAAGGGAACCCGCGTCGATCACAATGATCTCCAAATCGGGGTAATCCTGCGCTAGCACACTGTCGAGGGTCAGCGTAATGGAACTGGCATTGTTTAGGGTAGGAATGACAACCGTGACCTTGGGATAGTCTGAATGGTCATAATGTTTCTCCTCGATGAGCAGATCCCAAGGAGTGACAACAGGATTGTTAGACTCGCCGTTCATATTTTTAGAATAGTGATGCCATTAAACAGATTCAATAAGAAAATTATTCAATTCGTTTATATTTAACTAGAGCGCGCCCTTCGCGCGCACCTTTATAAAATACCGGCACGACCGCGCGTTTCAATCGAATGTTTTAGCTCACGCTTTGTTTTGACATGATCGGCGGCTTCAAAGAATAACTTGAAAAAGCGTTGATCATCGATCTGGCTTAACAATTGTTCCCCATTCGGTGATTTTTCAATCACCAATCGCGCTTCCTCACGCTTGCTTGGGTCTGACAAAATGCGCTTGATTTTCTCTTCACTACGCAACGACATGAAGTACCGGAAGGCGTGCATATTCTTCGAAGACATATTCTCACGCATAAATCCCGTTAAAGCCCGCATCGTGCAGGTGCCTAACTTTTGCTCATGGTGCCAAAACCGTTCATCTTCCATCCGGGCTTCATGGCCGCCACCTTGCTCGACCAAAAAACTCCGTGCTAAGGCATACACCTCAAAGATAGGTTGGTTGCCTTTCCAACGATAGGCTTCTAACTGTTCCGATACAAACGGAATCCATGGTTCAGTGCGCGGCGACAACACTTTTAAGTCCATCATGCTAGCAAGAAAATTACCTTTTTCAATGGCGCTAGGATCAATATCGGTGATGACAAAACTTTGATAAATGATTTGCCCTTCTAAATCTCGATCGTGCAGGTGTTGTGAAATCCCCCACCCACGATTAATAATCTCAAACTGCAACCGGCGCTCCCCTGCTTCATTCAAATAAGCCGAAATCACATAGTGAAACGCATGGCCACCGCCGCGCGACGCTTTTCGAAGCATTCCGCCTGGCAATAAAAAAGGACCATCATTGGGTTGAATAGTTGCGATGCGCTCTTTTAACATCGCGACAAACTCATTAAACCGGTCCAGGTTGTCAACACCATGCCGGTAATCTGCATCTAAAATTTCCAAACAGGTTTGGATTTCATACGCCTCATTCAACCGGTATCCGACTTTCAGCAGCTCAACACTATCTGGATTTTCGTCAATAAAGGCCCAAAAGTCCTCCATTAAACTGACTAACGAACCGGAAATCGTCATTCCCTCAAAATTGGAAGGCACTTGATATTTGAAAGAGTCCAAGTTCTTATGAAAGTAAGCTTTTAAGGCCAACTTGACGTTGCCGTTCAATTCGTCGCTCATGACTTTGAATTCAGGGTATTTTTCGAGGATTTCTCGCTTAGATTCCCTAAATTTGGCGCGCCAGAGGGTTAATTCAGGATCGCTAAGTTGCGTTTGTCTAGATTTCTCCGAAATTCCCATTTCTGGCTGTTCTTTGACGATCCGGGAGTGGGCTAACCCATTGCGTAAGATTAAGCTTTTGTCGTACTTAGCAGGGAGGAACGACAAGATGACTAACATGACTATAATTACAGAAATATTATTCATTTACGAACCATTTATTAATTAATATAGATTAATATTTTAACATTTATAAAGATTAATTGTAAAGATTAAATTTTAAATAGTTTTTAACCTTACCCTAGACGTGTTTGTCGTGCAGGTCCTGTTTGTCCTAGTCGTTTTTGTCGTTTTTCGGGTAAGATAGATCCATTAATTCCACCTTTTGAGAGCGAAAATGTTGACTTTTCAAGAAATGTTGATCCGATTGAGCGATTTTTGGAACAAGCAAGGCTGCGCCGTCCACCAAGGATACGATTTAGAGGTAGGGGCTGGGACCTTTAATCCAGCCACTTTTTTACGCTGCTTAGGCCCTGAACCGTATAAAGCTGCCTATGTCGAGCCTAGCCGCCGCCCCCGCGATGGGCGGTTTGGAGAAAACCCTAACCGGATGCAGCACTATTTTCAGTATCAGGTGATTTTAAAGCCTTCTCCCCATGATATCCAACGGGTTTACCTGGAATCGTTAGAAGCGATCGGGCTGGACCTTTCCAAGCACGACGTCCGGTTTGTCCATGACGACTGGGAGCAGCCGACCCTAGGCGCCTGGGGATTAGGATGGGAAGTGTGGGTCGATGGGATGGAAGTGTCCCAAATCACCTATTTCCAATCTGTCGCAGGGATTGATGTCAAACCGGTGACCGGAGAACTGACGTATGGAACTGAACGGTTGGCGATGTACCTGCAGAAGAAAAACCACTTTACGGAGATCCAGTGGAATGACGAACTCACGTATGGGGACATCTACCAGCGGAATGAGTTTGAATTTTCCACCTACAATTTCGACAAAGCGAATACCGAGATGTGGTTCAAGCACTTTGACGACTACGAACGGGAAGCGAACAAGATGTTCGACCAAGGACTTCCGTTAGTCGGCTACGATTTCGTCATCAAGGCCTCCCATGCCTTCAACTTATTGGATTCGCGCGGCGCCATTTCTGTCACCGAGCGCACGGGATATATTACGCGAGTCAGAAATTTAGCCAGCCGTGCCGCAGCTGAGTATATTGCAAGCCGTGAAAAACAAGGATTTCCCCTGCTCAAGAAAGTCAAGAGTACAACGCATCAAGCGCAAGCGGTGCAGAAGGTGGATTGGAGCAAGCAGCCAACTGCTGATTTTCTCCTGGAAATCGGATCGGAAGAGCTGCCGGCAGTCTCTGTCCCAATCGGCATGGCTAATTTGGAAAAGGGGTTTAGACAACTACTCGAGAAAGAAGGCATTCCTTTTAAAAGCATCGTGGTCTATGGCACGCCCCGCCGCCTAGCCATCTTGATTAAAGAGCTGGCGGCCTCCAAGCCTGCGAAATCGACGGAGAAAAAAGGTCCACCGCTCTCCACGATTTATCAAGAGGGCAAGCTGACGACCGCTGGAGAAGGATTTTTTAAATCGGTCGGATTCCCCCCACAAACCGAGCCAGAGATTCGCAATGGCAAAGCAAAAGGATTAGAAATCCGTTCCATCAAAGGCGTAGACTATATCTATGCAAATCTGGTGCAGGAAGCGCGCCCTACAGGCGATATTTTAGCTGAATCACTCTCTAAAATTGTGCTGGGGATCGATTTTCCCAAACGGATGCGTTGGGGGGATTTGAATATCTCTTTTGCCCGACCGATTTTATGGCTGACCGCCCTGTACGGAAAAACGGTTGTGCCTTTTGCCATCGAAGATATCGTATCCGGCAATGTATCGTGGGGGCATCGTCAGTTAGATCCGCAGTCGTTTGTCATTGATGAAGCCAGCCGTTATGTCGAGTTACTGCGACAACATAAAGTGATCGTTGATGTCAAAGAACGGCGCGATACCATCATCAGGCAGATAGATGAGTTGGAAAAAACACTGGATGGCAAAATCATCGCCCGTGACAAAGTGTTGCCAGAAGTCGTTCAGTTAACCGAATGGCCCTTGGTGACTGTTTCGGAATTCGACAAAGCTTATCTCAAAGCCCCAAAAGATGTGCAAATTTCTGAAATGGTGGAACACCAAAAATATTTTCCAGTGGTCCATTCAGACGGTTCCTTGAAGAACCTATTTGTCATTACAGCGAACAATACGCCGAGCGATCAAATCCGCGAAGGGAATCGCCGGGTGCTTTCCGCACGCCTATCTGACGGAGTCTTCTTGTATGAACAAGATTTAAAAATCCCGTTTGAGCAATTTAATGAAAAGCTGGCCTATGTCACCTTCCAGAAAGATTTGGGCTCGGTGTTTGACAAAGTCAAGCGCATCGTCGGCAACGCAGAAGTGATTCAATCCTACCTCAACATCGGGAATGGGACGGATGCCAAACGCGCTGCGTTGCTCTGCAAAGCCGATTTAGCCTCTGGAACCGTGGGCGAATTCCCGGAACTACAGGGAATCATGGGAAAATATTTCGCGCTGGCGCACAAAGAAAACCCGGAGGTCGCGCAAGCGATTGAAGAGAGCTGGATGCCGCGCGGAGAAAACGCCCCTTTGCCTGAATCTGCAACTGGCATTATCGTCAGCTTAGCCGATAAGTTTGACAATCTTTTAGGCTGTTTCTGTGTGGATCTGAAGCCCACTTCGTCCAGCGATCCGTATGCGCTGCGCCGGCAGGTGTTGGGGATGATTAAAATGATCATTCGCGGCAAGTATAACCTTCCGTTGCGCGAAGTGCTGGAAAAATGTTTTGCCCAGTTCCCCAAGCAATTCGCAGCCAAGAAAGCAGACGTGATTAACGATATCGAAGCGTTTATCATTAACCGGATCAAAACGGTGTTCCAGGAGTATGGTTTCAGCAAAGATGAAATCGAAGCGAGTGTATCGCACGGGATTAAAGACATTTATGATGCGTATTGCCGGGTTGCGGCCTTGCATCAATTCCGTCAGCAACAGGCGTTCGCTTCTTTGTATGAAGTGTATAAGCGTGCAAAAGGGCAAATCACGGAATTTGGCAAACTGACGTTTACAGCAAACTTGTTGAATGAACCGGCAGAAAAAGAGCTCAGCCAAAAATTGGATATGCTGCGTCCGTCTTTCGATCAGGCGATGCAAGGACAAGTGTACGATCAAGCTTATCACTTGATTGCTCAAGTGCAGCCGCCCTTAGCCAAACTGTTTGATGAGGTCAAAATTTTGGCAGATGACCCAAAGATTCGCGATAACCGGATTGCGTTGTTGCAACGGGTATTCGGGTTGTTTGATGAAATTTTGGATTTCAGCAAGATCCAACAATAGGACAGATTTTGTCGTGTGTGTCGTGGATGTCCTGTTTGTCCTGGTCCTGTTAAGGTAAAAAGCGGTGTTCGGTGGCGGGATTAGGAATGGGACATGTGGTAGTGGGAAAAAGCTTGTGTCGATTACGGGCTACAAGACGGTAAGCCCAATCGTAAAGGAAAGAGGGCAAAAACGAAATCCATCCAACTAACGTCCACAATCCACCTAAAAGCCATAATGTGCGAAACGCCCCTTTTCCCATCACATGCATTTTGGGTTGAAATTGGTAATTCTCTACCAATACTAAACTATCTAAATTTTTAAGCTCAGGCGACAAATCCTTGAGGAACATCTTCGCTGTCTCCCCTTGCAAAGGGGCAAAAGCAAACCGTTCATCATCATCTCGTTCTAACACCCATTGGACCATTTTGTCGCACAAGCCGCACTGCCCATCATAAAATAGAAGATGCTTCATCGGCAGCTCCTAACTTAACTGCAGGTTTTGGTTCCTTAAACGCTTTGGTAAGCTCAAGGACTTCCTCTTCAGAACACCGTCCGCTTTGAATCTGGATCCGCACTTGTTCCCGCTTCTGCATCCAATTCCGCTCTAAAATCTTTTGAATCGTTTCGATCACATGCTGCTCGGCACGATCCTTATTGATCTTTCGGTCGCAGATTTCGGCGACGACACGCTGCCCCTCTTTTTCTCCTAAAGCAATCAATAAATCAATCAATTGTAGAGGAGTTTCCGATTGCATATAGAGAGAAAAAATAGTCTTGCAGTCCTCGACCAGCAGATCAGAGTCCCGCAGGTTCGCTTTGACTAACTCCATCACCCGTGGATGTGTTTTTGAAGCCATGATCATCCAGCGCAACAAATCGGATTCCAAGATACGATCAGGGTCAACTTGCGTATGGCCAGCGCTAGCATTGCTTTTAAAATAGATATTCGGAATCGGCCGATGGTCGTTCATGACCATTTGTTCGGGAACATGTAAGAGATCGGCCAATTTTTTTAAACTTTCATGCACCATCAGTGTGCTTTCCCAGCTGCGGATTTGATTCGACAACTCTTTAATCAACTGGTCTTTGGCAGCTGGCGACTTGAGATCCATGTGCGAAGAGCGCTTATCGACTAGAAATGTTAGGTAATCTTTTCCTTTCTCCAACAGATTCAAAAATGCGTCCGGTCCATATTGACGCAAATAGCTGTCCGGGTCTTCTCCCGGCGGCAATTTGACGGCGATCACTTCCACTCCCACTTTTTGGAAGAGGTTGCCGATCTTAATCGCTGCTTCCTGGCCGGCATTATCCGAATCGAGGGCCAAATACACTTGCGCAACCCCCAGATTGACCAGTTCGCGCACATGCCCTTCGCTAAAAGCCGTTCCTTGTCCGGCCACGGTGATATTAAAACCTTCGTAGATAAGCCGTAGGGCATCAAGTTGCCCTTCTACGATAATCGCTTTCTTCTCCTTGGCAATCCGGCGCCGGCTGTAGTTCAATCCAAACAACACTTTGGATTTCTTAAAGAGGACGGTTTCGGCCGTATTGACATACTTCCCGCCGAACGTTTCTTCCTTGAACTTCCGGCCGGAAAAAGCGATGACGGCTCCGGTCGGTCCATGAATCGGCACCATGATCCGGTCGGAGAAAAAGTCGCGCCAATCTCCTTGTTTGCCAGGCGCAATCAATCCAGCTTCCACCAGAATCTCATTGGAAAACGATTTTGAATTGAGGTATTTGCGCAAAACCCCCGGAGCATGCGGCGCAAACCCCAGCTTAAAATGTTGAATAAAGTTTAAGTCAATGCCGCGGCTATAAAGGTAATGGAGCGCTTCATGTCCCTCTGGGGTATTTAGCAGTAGGGTATGATAAAACAAACACGCTTGTTCCAGGGCGTCTTGCAGCAATTTTTTATTGGGGCCTTTGTTCTCTGGACCGCCTTCTATTTTCTCTAAAGGCACTTGAAACCGCTGTGCTAGCAACTCCACCGCATCGCCAAAATTTAAGCGTTGGTGGTTCATGAGGAAGCTAATCGCATCGCCATGGGCGCCGCACCCAAAACAGTGATAATGGGTGTCCCCTTTTTGAATCATGAAGGAGGGGCTTTTTTCATCGTGGAAAGGGCAGAGAGCTTTGTAGGCTGCGCCCGAACGTTTTAAATCGATGTAGCCTCCCAGAACATCCACTAGGTCAATGCGTTGCCGCAGATTTTCCAAACTTTCTTTGCTATAAATAGTCATAGGGATAGGCTACAAAATATATACCATTTTCACCTGGAGGACCATTCTTTTGCAAGTGCTGGATCGCTAAAGCTGATTTTTTATAAAACACTGATTTAAAGGAGTTTGTATGGAAGTCCGAGCGTTGCAACCTACCCTGACGAAGAAAGCAGAGGTAAAGAAAACCGAAAGACCAAAGCCGCTCCTAACCCACTTTGCTTATGAATTATTAAATGAAATTTTTACCCATTTAGCGCCCCGGCAATTGGTAAGGATCCGCTTAGTCTGCCATGATTGGAATCTCATCATCAAGTGTGCCTGGTTTTGGAAGCAGCTCGTTTTAAATCATTGGCCCCATTTAGTCACCTATACGCCTCAGGCGCTGCCGGATATCGCGCATCCGGATCGGCAGCCCATGATTGAGTGGAACCAGCATCTACATCGTTTAAAAGATACCGAAAGACAAAAATACAACTTTAGAACGCAAGTTTATCAAATTCGTTGGAAAGAGATACGCATTTCTCCGCTAGCTCCAAGCCATCCGAACTATTTTTTACCTTTGCGCGATTCGCTCCTTTATGCCAGTACAGATGGACACGTAGATGTGTTGGATCTTAGAACTTACACTTTGAGGGCCTCATTTTTTGGGGCAAATGGGCTGACCATTCCGCTAGGAATGAGTGGAACGCGTTTGGTCGCGATGCAGGAGGATGGAGCCATTGTCATGTGGGAAGGGGGAAAACTCATGTGCAATCATGGCTTTGACATGGGGTTGACAGACAGTCGAAATGTAGAACGGTGTGGTGTGGAACGGGATTGGATTGTCTATAAGCTGATAGATCAATCGGCGATCCACACGTATCACATTCGCAATTTATCGGCAGGCACCAGTTTTTTAACCAATAGTCCGGAATTTTGTTTAATCGAGAAAAGCCCGTTCCTGCTTGCTTATATCAAAAGCGATGAAAAATTCAACCATGTGATGTTGGCGAATCCTGTTTCTGGGGAAGTACAAGCTGTAGCGCAGAACTTAAAGGAAGATCATTATCATGTTTGTTCAGTTGGAGCTTCTTTGTTTATCCAAGAGCGCAGTCAAATCTCGGTGTTCGATTGTCAAAAGATGAGAATGATCAAATCGTTTCCCATTGAACATGGAGGTCACAGGGAAAGACAGATTCTGCGCTTGCATGTGGTGGGTCTGCTAGCCATGGCGGTGTATGATAACAACATCATCAGAGGATGGGATTTAACCACAGGTCAACTGGCGGGTGAAATTCCCGATTTTGTCACTGTACGCCCGGAAGAGCGCTATACGATTTACACCAATCAAAACCGCCTTATCGGCATTCCGATGCATCCGCAAGATAAGAAGATCAAATTTGCGAATTTAGCGCGCCGAAACTATGCGCTTTGCGAACGTATCTATGCATGACATCCAGGACCAGGACAATTAAATGCCTTCGTCGTGCTTGTCCGGTATGTCTTGTTTGTCCTGGTCCTGTTATAGATCAATAACTTGCTGGGCTGGCTGTAATTTTCCGAGAGTGAAGAGTTTCTTTTCACGGGAGAAAAGCCGATAGAGCGCTGGCAACACAAGCAGGGTTAAAAAGGTCGAACTGATCAATCCGCCAATGACGACTGTAGCCAGCGGCTTTTGCACTTCAGCGCCGGCTCCGGTGGCTAACGCCATAGGCAAGAACCCTAAAGAGGCCACTAAGGCTGTGACCAAGACGGGGCGCAGGCGGGTTAAGGCACCTTCGTTAATCGCTTGTTCCGGATTTTTTCCCTCCTCTCTGAGCTGATTAATATAGGTAACCATGACCAATCCGTTCAGGACAGCAATCCCGGATAAGGCGATAAATCCCACGGCAGCCGAGATGGAGAAAGGCATATCCCGCAGCCACAGCGCAGCGATGCCGCCGGTTAAGGCGAGAGGTACTCCAGAAAAGACTAGCAAGGCATATTTAAATGAGTTGAAAGCGGTAAACAAGAGGACGAGGATCAGGAAGAAACAAATCGGCACCACGATGAGGAGACGGTCGCGCGCGGACATCAGGTGTTCAAATTGGCCGCCCCAAGCAATCCAATAGCCGGGAGGGATTATCACCTTAGCCGCAATTTCTTTCTTTGCAGCTTCCACAAAAGTTCCAAGATCGGAGCCGCGCACATTCGCTTGAACCAAGACTAGCCGTTTGCCGTTTTCGCGGCCGATTTGATTGAGTCCTTCTTCCAAGTTGAAGTCCGCTACTTGCTTAAGGGGTACATAATTGAAACCTTCCGACTCTTTGCGGTTCGGCAGAACTACCGGGAGGTTTTCAAGCGTAGCGATGTTTTGACGATCGCTTTCGGCTAGCTTAACGACGATATCAAAACGGCGATCCCCTTCAAAAAGTTCCCCCGCGTGTCCTCCGCCAACCGCCACTTGAACCACATCTAACACGTCTCTGACGCTCAATCCATGACGGCTGATCGGTCCACGTTTTAAGTTCACTTCCATAATCGGCAGGCCGTCGGTTTTATCGACGATGATATCCGCAGCACCCGGAATTTGTTTTAACACTTTAGCAATATCGACAGCGGTTTGGTGCATGATTGAAAAATCGTCGCCATACACCTTGACTGCGACATCGCTTTTGACGCCGGCGATCAATTCGTTAAAGCGCATCTCGATTGGCTGGGTGAATTCAAAATTGTTGCCTGGGAGCTTACGAAGTTCCTCTTCCATTTGAGCAATGAGCTCCGATTTATCCAACTTGGGATTGGGCCATTCACTGCGCGGCTTCAACATGACAAACGTGTCGGAGGCATCGGGCGGCATGGGATCGGACGCCATTTCTGCCGTTCCGGTTTTTGAGTAGACCAAGTTGACTTCAGGGAATTGTAAAAGCGTTTTTTCCACTTCAAATTGCATTTTGGTGGCTTGGTTGAGCGATGTGCTTGCTGCACGCGTGGCTTGAACGGCAATGTCTTGCTCATCCAGGGTGGGAACGAACTCTTGCCCTAAGCGCGTAAAAAGATAGCCTGAACCGATCAACAGGACGACTGCGGCTGTAACAACGGTCAGTGGATGATTGACCACTTGTTGTAAAACAGGCGCATAAAGCTCTTTCGATTTATGAATAGCGGCATTTTCATGCTCTTGCACTTTGCCGGTAACAAAAATGGCGATGACAGCCGGAACGAAAGTGAGCGACAGAATGAACGCAGCGATTAACGCAAAGATCACCGTCATGGCCATGGGCTCAAACATTTTTCCTTCGACACCCGAAAGGGTAAGGAGCGGAATGTAGACAATCATGATGATCGCTTGTCCAAAGACGGAGGGTTGGATCATTTCTTTACTAGCTAAAGTCACCTCATGCAGCCGTTCGGAAAGGGTTAAGACGCGTCCATGCTCTTTTTGCTTGAGTGCTAATCGGCGCAAACAGTTTTCAGCGATAATGACTGCACCATCGACAATCAAACCAAAGTCGATTGCTCCTAGACTCATCAAATTTCCGCTGATGCGTGAATCGACCATGCCGATTGCAGTAATTAACATCGATAAAGGAATGACACAGGCTGTAATTAGTGCAGCTCTAAAGTTACCCAGCATTAAAAAGAGAACTGCGATGACTAGGAGTGCTCCTTCAGCGAGGTTAGTAATCACAGTATGGATTGTGGAATCGATCAATTTGGTCCGGTTCATGACCATATCAGCAGAAATATCGGGAGGCAGTGTACGGTTGATTTCAGCTAATTTTAGATCTACGGCTTGAGAGACTGTACGGCTATTGGAGCCGATCAGCATCATCGCCGTTCCGGTGACCACCTCACGACCATTTTTGGTAGAACTGCCGCTGCGCATCTCTTTACCGATTACAACATCCGCAATATCTTTTAAGTAAATCGGCATGCTATCGCGTGTTTTGACGACTACTTCACCAATCTCTTGCATGTCATTAATACGGGCATCCGTTTTAACCAAGAACGCTTCGCCGTTTTGTTCAATAAAGCCGGCTCCGGCTGCAAGGTTATTATTTTCCAATGCTTCGACGATATCGTGCAGAGTGATTCCGTACTCGATTAATTTAGAGGGCTTCGGTTCTACGTGATATTGCATGACATAGCCGCCGATCGAGTCGACTCCAGCCAAACCCGTCACGCTCTGCAATTGCGGACGGATGATCCAATCTTGGACCGTTCTTAGGTATGCGGCCCGTTCCTCATCCGTGTAAAGACGCTGTCCTTCGGGTGTTAGATAAGCACCATCGTTTTGCCAGCCTGGATGCCCTTCAACGATGCGCGCATCGTTCCCGCGTGGATGTTGAAAATCCACGGTCCACATGTAGATTTCACCCAGACCGGTGGAGATTGGGCCCATTGTAGGTTCTGCTCCGGGCGGCAAGCTTTCGCGGATAGCCCCAAGCCTTTCTGTAATTTGCTGCCGAGCGAAATAGATATTCACTTTATCCTGGAAGACCGCTGTCACTTGCGAAAAACCGTTGCGTGAAAGGGAGCGGGTGCTTTCCAGTCCAGGTATTCCGTTAAGAGCATTTTCGATGAGATAGGTGACTTGTTTTTCGACCTGTTGTGGAGAATATCCCTCCACAAGGGTATTGATTTGCACTTGGTTGTTCGTGACATCGGGAACTGCGTCGATCGGCAATTCATGGAAGGCGTAAAATCCATAAGCAGCCACGCCAAAGGTCAACATGAGTACCAGGTAGCGGTATTGAATCGAAAAATTTAATATCTTTTCAATCATGGGATTAATCCGGCTCCCCTTTCGTCAATTCGAACTTCAGGATAAAGGCATTTTTTGCAACATATGGATCGCCTGGTTTCAACCCTGCGACAATCTCGGTTGCTTGCCCATCGGAGCGTCCAACTGTCACCGGCCGTTTTTCGAAGTGGCCTTCATGTTGAATGAAAACATAGTCTTGGTTTTCCATTTTGACGACAGCTTCTTGTGGCACGACGAGCGGAGAGGTGAACTCTCCGACATTCAAACGGGCCGTCACATAGGTTCCAGGACGCCAGTTACCTTTACGGTTATCGAGTTGAGCCACCACTTTAACGCGTGAACTTTCAGGATCCACAATCGGACTGAGCTTGATCACTTGAGCATCGGCATTTTCACCAAGGTCATTTAAGATTTGAATTTTTTGACCTTCACGTGCTGATGGGAGGTCTTTGGGATAGATGCCTAGTTCGATCCGGACTGTGTTCAAATCAGCAATGACATACGCTTCTTGTCCCGCTTCTACCGTTTCACCGCGCGTTAGGTGGCGATTGATAATGGTTCCTGAAAAAGGTGCTTTAATTTCATACAGGCGCAAATCGGTCGTCAGTCTATTCGGTAGCTGGGTAATTTCTTGCTCGGAAAGTCCTAATGAAAACAAACGTTGCCGGGCCAACTCTTTTTCCATGCGCGCTTCATCCGCTAATGCTTCAGCTTGCAGATACTCTTGTTCGGCACCGACTTTTTTATCTTTTAAAATTTTCTCTTTTTGCAAAAGGGTGATTGCCAAACGTTCTCGTCGATCAGCTGTTAAATAAGCCGCTTTAGCTTCGGCAATCTCTTTACTTTCAATCAACGCTAACACTTCACCGGCTTCGACTTTGTCTCCGATATTGTGGCGTGCTTCCTTCACAATACCTGCGCTATGGGTCACAAGATGGGCATACGATTCTGGATTGATGGCAATTTTGCCTGGAAGAGTGATCGAAAGCTTTAATTTTCCGGGACCAGCTTTCCGCATTTCAATGCCACCGTTGCGAATCTGTTCGTCTGATAGGGCTAACTCCCCTTCTTCAGTTTCCTCTTCGGCAGCTGTAGATTCAGCAGTCTGGTTTTGATACGTATGGCGGATCTGAAACATCAGAGCGGATACAGCCAAAGCGACGATGGCAACAGGTAGGATAATCTTAGTCTTGCTTACCATAAGCGTATTCCTTTAATCGGGTTGACAATGCGGTTTGAGGTTGTTTACCAATTTGTTACCAACCTCTTAAGTTCCGCTTGTTTCAAATGATATTCCAATAAATAATCAACATATTGTTCTTGAGCGGTGAACATGCTTCGCTGTGTGTCCAACACTTCTAAATAATCGTGCTTACCTTGTTCAAAACGGGTTTGAATTTGTTCAAAGGCATCCATTGCCTCGACCAGCACTTGATCTTTGTAGTCGATGATCACATCATAGGCACTGGTCATATCTTGATAGTCTGAATGCAACTGGCTTTCAAGATCAAGGAGTAATTGCTGGCGCTGATATTCCGTTTGATAAATTTGTGAATAGGCCTTTGCAATGTTGCCTTGGTTACGATCGCTGATCGGAATGGGAATTGAAAAATTGATGAAAAACGCAAATTCATCCCCTTTCCAGCTATCTTGTTTCACCCCTGCTTCTACGGTTAAATCAGGCACGGCATTAGCACGCGCTAAACTGATTGCGCTGTAACCTGCATCGATTTCCGCATCTTTTTTGATGACGGAAGGATGTTCGATCAACCGAGACGCGATTGTTTCAAAAGCAATAGGTTCGCGTACTTGGTAGAAAAGATAATCAACACATTCAAAGTCCACATCTACACTGCCCATCAAAACGGCAAGTTGTTTTTTCGCATTTTCATACTGACGCTTTGTCCGAGCAGCATGGATTTTTGTTGCCGCAACAGCGACTTTGGCTTTGCTCTCTTGGAGAGACGGCAATTTTCCGGCGCTCACTTTAGCACTGACGACTTCCTGAACATTTTCAGCAATGCGCCGATGTTCTTCCGCTAAACAAAGTTTCAGCTGGATCGCATATACTTTCAAATACGCGCTGATCACATTAAATTGTACATTACGGATAGCGATTTGATAGTCAAAAAAAGATACTTGCTCCAAACCATCCGCAGCTGCAACACGTGCGCATCGTTTTCCGCCCAGCTCAAATTCTTGCTCTATACTGTATGATACACTTCCTGCGCTACAATTGTTGTTATTCGCACAGGCGCCGTCGCCGCCGGGACCAATATCCAAATTAAATGAAGGGTTAGGCCTTAACCCCGCAGTCACCGTATCATTTTCTTTATTAGCGATTTCCCAAGCAGCAATCTGAATGACAGGCGCTTGGAGACTAGCGCGCATGATTGCATCATCTAGCCTTAAAATCTTGCCAGTCAAAGGGTAGGAAGGAATATTGAATGATGAGCAATCAATTATTTTTGGTTCTTGGATCTTAGGTTGTTCTTGAGCAATGACTTCAAAACTTACACACAGTATCAGTGAAGTGAACCATCGTTGGATGACACGCATGATCTCTCTCGAGTTATAAATCTTTGTGAATTTTAAAATTAATAGCAGTATAGTACATTTAAATAAATCTTTATCTGCAGGTGTTTATATATGGGTAAGAACCTTTCATATAAATTAATTGAAAATCACTTAATCGAAGGCACCCTTAAGCCAGGTGAAGAGATTGGGATTAAAATTGACCAAACCCTGACCCAAGATGCAACGGGTACCATGGTCATGCTTGAGTTGGAAGCCCTGGGTCTTGACAAGGTCAAAACGGAGCTATCTGCACAATACGTCGACCACAACTTGCTACAAACCGACTTCAAAAACGCCGACGACCACCTCTTTTTACGTAGCGCTTGCCAGCGTTTTGGAATTTGGTATAGTCGTGCAGGCAACGGAGTCAGCCATCCTGTGCACATGGAACGCTTCGGCAAACCTGGTAAAACCCTATTAGGATCGGACAGCCATACTCCGGCCGCCGGTTCCTTAGGGATGCTGGCGATCGGAGCTGGCGGATTGGAAGTGGCGTTAGCTATGGCTGGACAACCCTTTCATTTACGTATGCCTAAAATTTGGGGTGTCAAATTAACCGGGAAGTTACCTAACTGGGTCAGCGCGAAAGATATTATTTTGGAAATGTTGCGTCGGCATACTGTAAAGGGCGGAGTGGGCTGGATTATTGAATATTATGGACCCGGCCTTGAGCATTTATCTGCAATGGACCGGCATGTGATCGCCAATATGGGAGCTGAGTTGGGAGCAACAACAACGGTATTCCCTTCCGATCAAGAGGTGCGCCGTTTTTTAAAATCCCAGGGACGGGAAAAAGATTGGAAAGAAATGAAAGCCGATAAGGATGCCACCTACGATGAGTATGAAGAGATTGATTTGTCAAAACTAGAGCCCTTGATCGCTTTGCCTAGTGCACCCGACAATGTCGTTCCGGTCAAAAAAGTGGCCGGAAAACCGATTTTCCAAGCGATGATTGGTTCTTCAGCCAACCCAGGGTATCGAGATTTTGCCATCTCGGCCGCAATGGTCGCAGGAAAACAAGTCAACAATCAAGTCTCTTTTGACATCAATCCCACATCACGCCAGATTTTAGAAAAACTGACTCTCTCAGGCTACCTTGAAAACTTGATCCAAGCCGGCGGACGGATCCATCAAGCCGGCTGCAACGGTTGTATTGGCATGGGGCAAGCTCCAGCCACCGGACGGAACAGCTTACGCACAGTCCCGCGCAACTTTCCTGGACGTTCCGGAACCAAAGAGGATTCTGTCTTTCTATGCAGTCCTGAGACTGCCACTGCTTCTGCATTGAAAGGAGAAATCACCGATCCACGCACGTTAAAAATACCCTATCCCAAACTCAAAGAACCAACTCTCAAAAAGATCACGGTCGATTTAATTGCTCCGGTCAGTGCTAAAAAACGGGCAGAGTTGGAAAAAGGACCGAATATTAAACCAATCCCCACCTTTGAAAAACTTGCTGACGGGATTTCTGGACCGGTTTTATTGAAAGTAGGCAACGATATTTCAACAGATGAAATCATGCCGGCTGGAGAAAAAGTGCTGCCATTCCGCAGCAACATTCCGGCGATCAGCAAATTCGCCTTTTCCCAAATTGACAGCACCTATTATGACCGTGCGATGCAACATCAGAAAAAAGGGCATGTTGTTGTAGGAGGCCTAAACTATGGCCAAGGATCAAGCCGCGAGCATGCTGCTTTAGCGCCTCGTTACTTAGGTGTAAGGGCTGTATTAGCCAAAAGTTATGCACGGATCCACTGGCAAAATTTAGTGAACTTTGGAATCTTGCCACTGATTTTTGTTGACCGCAACGACTATAACAAAATCAAGCAGGGCGATGTATTGGAAATCAAAAACATCGCTGCCACCATCAAAAAAGGGGGAGAATTCGAAGTTTATAACAAAACACGAAAAGAGACCTATAAAGCAAGCTACACCCTTAGTAAACGGCAAATAGATGTTCTGTTAGAGGGTGGAATGATCAATTATTACCGCAAACATAAGCACAAAAAATCAAAATAGAGGCACTATGGCAGAACGCA
>JAGVLX010000027.1 GCA_020054065.1 Parachlamydiales bacterium
AGTATATAAAATACGTTTTTATAAAAAAATCATAATAAATAGTTTTATAATGATAAATTCGATAAGAGATATTTCGAGAGAAATCGGTATACATGTCGGAATCCCCATGGGCGGCGGGATGGCCGTGGGTTATCTTTGCCATAAAATGGTTTGTGTATGGAAAATTTTTCCAAAACTCGCGAATACCACACCCACTTTAACCTCTTTTACCACCGGATTTGGAGTTGCCGTTGCCGTACAGCTCTTTTATTTGAGCTTCCGAGCGGGAATGCTCCTCTTTCCTAATATGATGGATCCGCGAAGTTTCTTGGCTCATTTACAAACTCAAATCACAACGGCCGTCTCCACACTCACCAGCATGTTCGGAGCCCCCTATCTCTTGGAATGCCTAGGTCTGACGTTTACTATCATGGATCTCATGCAATTTATCATTTGCGCCGGTTTTACAGGTATACTCACTCTCCTCACGGGCATTGCCCTCGCCTTTCTGATCGCTCCGCTCGTGCAACCGGCCCGCGACGTTGCGCAATTTGTCCGCACCTATTTTTCGCAACACCACCTAAACCTAATAGAACCGCCAAGCCACCTTCCCTTGATCATATGATTGATTATCTCAAAGACAGCGCTTGGCAAGGTGTCAAGTTTACAGCAAAACATGTAGGAATTCCGATGGGTGCAGGGAGTGCTTGCGGTTACCTCACCCATAAAGCGGTGTGTGTATGGAAAATCTTCCCCAAGATGGGAAACGTCACGCCAACGCTCACATCTGCCCAAGCGGCTATCGGTTGCGGGATTGGCGTTCAGATTGGGTATGTGGTTTGTAGGGTATGCCTTTCCTACTTTGCCAATAGGCTGCAACCTGGACTCGGAAACAACCCTCCTATATTTCCCTTCAATGCAACTCTTTGTGGAATCTTTTTTACTCCGATGATCCTCACCCCGACGATCACAGAGTGGCTTGGGTTTACCTTCACAGCTGCCGACTTAGCTCAATTTTTATTTACTTCCTTTTTTTTAGGGATCGCCGCTATAGGATCCGTCCTCATCTCTTATTCTCTTTTCCTGTTAGGGATGCGCGTATACCTTTGGGCGTGTGATTATTTTACGCCAAATCATCCCTTACAACTTTTTGAACCCCTCACCCATCTTCCCCTGATCGTATGATTGATTACCTCAAAAATAGCGCTTGGCAAGGGGTCAAGTTTACAGCAAAACATGTGGGAATCCCGATGGCAGCTGGCGCTGCTTGCGGTTATCTGCTTCACAAATCGATTTGTGTTTGGAAAATTCTGCCCAAGTTGGGCAATTTCACCCCCGTTCTGACTTCCCCTCAAGCTGCAATTGGATGTGCGGTGGCAACCCAAATCGCTTATCTTGTAGTGAGAATAAGCCTAAAGCTATTTCCGAATACGCCGTTTATTGCACAGGTTCATGTTTACTCCGCCTTCTTCTCTCCTATCCTTCTTACTTCGTCAGTCACCTCGTTATTAGGGTTTACCTTTACGGTTGGGGATTTATTCCAATTTATCGCGTATGCGTTTTTTCTAGGATCTGCAACGATAGGAACAACTATTTTAGCTCTAGTCTTATTACTTAAACTTCTTGAAGGCGCCGTCATTGTGGCAAGGGCGGTACGTGCGTATTTCCAATCCCCTGGGTTGACGTTGATCCAGCCTCAATCCAGCCTTGCGCTCATTTCTTAACAATAAAACTAACAGGATCAGCAGGATCGCCTACGGCGACAGGATGAGCAGGTAAGAAATTAAACGCAAAGAAAAAGCCAAAGTCGCAAAGGTGCAAAGACTTCACTAATGATCTTTGCGTTAGAATCATCCTTATTTCCCTTGGTAGTCGCGTGCGATGCGGGAAATTTTATTCCAGGTCCCTGAAATTCCCATGGCAGACATCATCTCTTTGAGAGTTTGGTTAGAGATTTCGATCATCTTTTGAGTCCCTTCGTACACCACCTTCTCGACGAATCCCTTATCTTCCGCAAACTGCTTGCGCCGCTCGCGGATCGGATCTAAAAATCGATTCAAAGCCATGATCAGTTTTCCTTTCACCTCTACATCGCCGACTTTCCCTTGGCGGTAGCGGATCTTCAAATCGTCCACTTCCGCCTTATCCGGGTTGAATACGTCGTGATAGACGAAAATCGGGTTGTTTTCCACGGTGCCGGGAATATCGGCACGGATCCGATTTGGATCGGTATAGGCCCCGGTAATCTTCTTCTCAACCGTTTTTGCATCATCAGAAAGAAAAATCGCATTCTCAGCCGATTTAGACATCTTTCCCTGTCCATCAGTCCCAATCAAGGTCGGCACGTCGCTTAACATCACTTGGGGCAGCGGGAAAATTTCCCCGTAATATTGATTAAAGCGACGGGCGATGTCGCGGGTGAACTCCACATGTGCTTCATTGTCTTTTCCGACTGGCACCAAATGTGCGCGCGGCATCAAAATATCGGCCGACTGCAACACCGGATAGCCGATCAAACCAAATGGAACGTTTTCCGGATCGATGTGGGCGTTGCGCGCCATTTCTTTAATACTTGGCAGGTTTGTCAACCGGTTAATCGAAATCAACATTTCGAAAACCAAGTTCATTTGATAGACCGCTGGCGTGGCGGACTGAAGGTAGATGGTGACTTTTGCTGGATCAAGACCGCATGCCAAATAATCCAACACCATCTCATGGATATTCTCGCGGATTTTCAGCACATCCTCTTTCAGCGGTTTTGTTGTGAGTGTATGCAGATCGGCAATGATAATGTAGGTTTCATAGAGATCTTGCAGCTTGACGCGGTTAGCAATCGATCCGACATAATGCCCAAGGTGCATTTTTCCGGTCGGGCGGTCGCCAGTTAAAATCCGTTTTCTTTCTTCCATAGTCCTTCCTAAGTATAAATCCATCCCAGTTTATTTCCGATTTCGACCGCAATAATGGCGAGTGAAATGGCAATTGTCGCAATTAACGCCAGGCGCCCTCCGGGTGCTGTATAATGGCCATGCAAGCGTTTATAATATCTTCCTGACCAAACCATCAGCGCCGGCAGCAGCCCTAAAAGGACGACTACGCCAAACGCCCCGGCATATTCCAGCGCGGTCAAAAAGATCCGCGGGCTGGTCAATGAAAAGAGCAGTGGAGGAATGAACGTGATGCCGCAGAGCAGCAGCTTTCCCCCAGAATTCTGTTTGATCATCAATCCGTCGGCCAAAAAGTCTTTTAAGCTGAGAGTAACCCCCAGGAAAGAAGTGATGATGGCAAAAAAGGCAAACAGCCGGGCCAAGAGGCTGATCCAGGGATGGTCGATAATCAACGAGATCAAGTGTGCGCCATTTGTTCCGTCGACATAACCTTGCAGCAATCCGTTCATCCCTTCAATCGGAATGATCCCCAACGCCAGCACTTCCCAGATCAAATACACGATCAGCGGGATTAAGCTACCGATCACAATCACCAGTCTTAACTGCGCCACATCCCGTTTTAAGTAGGTGGTCAAACTGGGAATGATGATATGAAAGCCGAACGATGTTGCCAGCACAGAAACAGCCAGCAGAACATAGCGCCACTCCACATGTTTTAAAAGCTCCCCATCGACATAGGGAGAAAGCCAGCCGACTAAAGTCACATACGCAACCACCAATCCGATCATCAGCAATCGGTTGATCAAGTCTACCGACCGCGCGCCGTGATACACAAAATAGCCAAAAATCGCAAGGAGTGGCAAGGGGGCCATCCAGCAGGGCATTTTCCACCCAGTCAGATCGGCGAGGAAATCTTGAAAGATCGCTCCGCCGCCTGCCAGGTAAGCAGTTGTTAAAGAATAGAGCAAAAAGAGGTAGACAACCCAGCTTAACACTTCACCTGCCCGCCCTAAGGTTTGCTTTGCCATGGAAATGATATTGGCACCTGGCTTCTCCATCCACAAGTTCACCTCTAAAAAAAGCAGCGCGGTAAAGGTCATATAGACCCAATACAAAATAAAGAGAACCGCCGCAGGATAAAATCCGGCCAGTCCCGTGCTCACAGGCAGTGCGAGCATGCCCGCGCCGATTGTTGTTCCGGCAACCAGCAGAATGCCCCCTAATAATCGGCTCCACGAGTTCATAAATGCACCCACCCTATTTCTTGAACAAATTGCAAGGTCACAATGATCAGGGCTACTACGATCACAGCTACAAGTGTGAATCTGCCGCCTGGCAACATTTCCCGGCCTGCTTTGTTGAGCTTATACCTACCTACCCATACCATAAGGGCCGGAAAGATACCGAACAAAATCACGGCTCCAAATGCACCCGCGTAATTCAGCGCGGTCAAGAAGATTTGAGGGTAGCTGAGGGCAAATACAAAAGGAGGAACTAACGTCAACAAACACAGCACCAGCATCCCGAGTCGTGATTTATGGATCTTCAATCCATCAGACAAGAAATCTACAAAGCTGAATGCCACCGCCAAAAAGGAGGTCACAATGGAAAAGAACGCAAAGTACTCCGCAAAAACCAAAACCCAAGAAGAGCCGACCGCGTTCTTAAGCGCATGAGTCGCCATCGCCCCTTGATCGAACGATTCCTTAAACTGACCTACTGGGACAACGCCCATAATGACAAACTGCCAGAGCAGATAGACGAATAAAGGCAAAGAGCTGCCAACAATAATAGCTGCACGCAATCGCTTTACATCATGGTTCAAATACGATGTCAAGCCAGGAATCAGATTGTGGTAGCCAAACGAAATGATCATCGCAGGAACGACGATAGCCACTTTCGGCCAGTCGGCATGGGTCAGCAGCTCGAACTTCACCCTAGGCAGCCCAAGCACAATCAAGGCTACATAGGTGACCACCAAACCGATCATCAAAAGGCGGTTAAACCAATCGACGTTCAACGTCCCGGTGTAGATGACCGCACCGAACAACACCACAAACGCAAGGCTGGCTTTCCATAATTCAATCTTCGCTCCCATCAACTCCTCATAGAGATCGGAGAATAACGATCCACTCCCCGCCACATACGCGACCATGATGGAATAGAACAAAAATAAAAACAGCAGCCAGCTTAACATCTGACCGATCTTTCCCAGCGTCCTTCCAGTCATGGTAATCAGGTTCACACCATCGCCATACCAAAGATTGACTTCCAGCAGCAACAATCCGGTGCACATCATAAATAACCAGGAACAAACGAATAGAACGGTCGACGGAATAAATCCGGCCAAAGAACTGAGAACAGGCAAACCTAACATGCCTGCGCCGATGCAGCAACCGGCGATCAGTAAGATCGCCCCTAATAAACTGCCCTGTTTTGAATTTGGTGTTTCCACATGCTCTCCTTAAAGAAATTGACAATGATTCAAACGATGTAAAGAAAAAAATAGACTTTTGGCGGCTAACGCCAAAAGAAAGGAGAGCGAAAGAAATTAAAAGAGAAAAAAGCTTGTTTCATAGCCACCACACTACCAAACCCGAGGGTTTTTCGCAATCTTGTAAAAACAACCTTTTACGCCTTAACTTGGACATCGAGCGGGTAATCCTGAGCTTCTATGTAGATGACGTTACGTAGATCAAAGGGATTGGTTATGATGCCCAGATGGCGTCTCCAACACTGCTCAAAGTTTGCTAAACTGAACTCCTCCGTTCCCGCTAAAGGAGCGATCAAAATCGCCTCAATCTCTCTGTCTTCCAGAGTCGCGGTATACCGGGTCAAATGATAATTATTTTCTACAGCCATTCTCCATAAGAAGCAAATTTTTGAAAGATGGCGTCCGGTTACATCCACTACGATTTCCCCTTGCCTAGTGCGCGGCAAATGAGGGGTTCTAATGGATTCTGGTAATATTCCGTTCATATTATTTATCTCCTAGTATTTTTAGGTTTAACATTTTACATTGTTATTATTTAAATTGCATAAAGATGGAGCTTTCATGGCAAAATTTATTCCCTGCACCGATACGCGGCTCAATCTCCGCTCTGAAGAGATCCCTTTGGAAGAGATCCAATCCCTGGGCATCCAACAGATCATTGAAAAAATGTTTATGATTGCCAAAGGAGAACGGTCTCATACGGAGAATGGGTCCCTGGTGGGGCTGGCTGCCCCGCAGATCGGCGTGTGGAAACGGATTATTTTGGTGGATATCGGAGCCGACAATGATGAGCAATTAGGGACACTTAAGGCGTATATCAATCCGGAGATCACCTGGATGTCCAGCCGGATCGAAAATGGCCGCGAAGATTGCTACTCTATTGATTCTCGCGTCTATGGGATTGTTCCGCGCGCCTATTCGATTAAAGTTCGCGCGTATGACCGTGTTGGCCGCCTGGTCGAAGAGGAGCACCGTGGGTTTGTGGCCCGGATTTTTCAACATGAGGTGGATCATTTGGAAGGGATTCGTTTCCCTGACCGGGTGGGGAAAGCGGGCAAGCTGCATTGGGTCAGCACTGATCAGGTACAAAACTATCGTCACCACGAAAAGCAGTGGCAAACGCAATGCCCTTGGACCGTTTGGCAAAACATGAAAGCCGGCAAGACATACGAGGTCGAATAAAAGTGGGTATTATTTTTATGCCCATGTTAAAACGACCAAAAGGACATAAAGGACCTAAACGACCAAAAAAAACTTGTTCATTTCATTTTGGTCTTTTTGGTCCTTTATGTCCTTTTGGTCGTTTGTCCTTTTACTTTCTCTTTTCCAGATAATCTTGCAGGTTGTTATTCAATTCAGTCAGCAGCTTGCTGGCATATTCAGGATCGACTTCGTATAACTTAGAAAACGTTTCATTCTTTTGACGGGCAAGCTCGCGCATATCGGTATTGGACACGTGCAAGGAGATATCGTACAACGTCCTGAGCAATAGAGACAGGATCTCCGCATTTTGCGGATCTTTGGCAGCGGCGCTTTCCAAGACAAGCTTCGCATTTTCAGGACTCTTCAGCTCTAAATAGATTTTAGCCAGCGACAAGTATCCGGTTAAATTGTCCGGTGCAAACTTCATCATCTGCTGATAGGCATCAATCGCTAGATCATAATCTTGGGTCTTCGTGGCTAAACGAGCCATGTCTTCCCATGCATCGGCATCATAGGGGGCATAAATTAATGCCACCTTGAAACGATCGGTCGCGAGTTTTATTTCATCCAGCTGTTCGGCACTTAACCCATAGTAAATATTTGCTAGTGGATAAGAAGGATCTAGCTTGAGGGCTTTTTGATACCCATCCACAGCCTGTTTAAAGTTTTTAACTAGGTAGAACCCTTGTCCATTCAAGAAATCGATTTCTGGTATCCCTAAATTCAAGTTCGCCAGTCGATCGGCAATAAAGGCGGCATTCTGTCCTGCCACTGCATACCAGGGAATGTTGCGCTTCGGATCCAATTGGCGCAGCATTGCGATCCGTTCGACAAACCGAACATAGTTCACACTGGCTGTAATATCGGTTGGATCCGCATCTACCTTCTTTTTAAACAGGTCGGACCACTGATGCAGCACATCTTGATTTGTCTCGTATCGAGAGACAAATTCCAAAGCCTGATCGTCGTTCGGATCCACCTCCAACGCTTGGTTAGCTAAGTTCAGGGCTTTCTCTAAGCGGGAAAAACGGCGATTGAATTCTGCCAGCAAAATTAACCCCGATGGATCAGCTTGCAATTGATCTTGATAGGTTTTAACGAGCTCTTTCGCTTGTCCATACCCCCCGGCATCCAGCATTAGGGCCAGCATCCCTTTAACCTCATTCAAGTCCTTAATGTCCGCGCGCTTCTCCCACATGGTTTCGACCGCCGGCAAAAAGAGATATTGCTGACCGGTAATGATCGAATTACGCGCCGCTTCGAGCTTGTCCACATTGGTCGCTTGAGGGTTGTTGTTGATTTTCTGCATCCAATCATTGGCATCATCGAAGCGGCCAAGGAATGTGAATGCGGTAGCCATCCGCACTTCGTCAGGGATCGTTAATGCTTGCTTCTGATTGATAAACTGATATTGCTCCAACGCCAAATCGTAACGCTGCATCTTCAATAAGACAAAGGCATACAAGCGGCGGAAGTCAATATTCTCAGGATTCAATTTGACCAATGCTTGATACCAAGGAAAGGCATCATAATAACGCTGCGCATGCAGATATGTTTGGGCTAATAAAGGGATAGCCGCTTTTTTGATCTCAAGGTTTTGATTTTGCCGCGCTGCCTGCACTAAATCTTGCATTGCGTTGGTAAATAGGCCGCGCGCCAACTGGAGCCGTCCGCGCTGATAAAGCTCTTCCGGTGAAGGATGTTCGATCCGCGCAAAATATTCAGAAGCTTTGACCGGATTTTTCTCCACCTCTTCATAGAACATCCCCGCCACAAAATAACGGGAATGCGTACTCAGGACTTTTTCTCTAAACTGAATAAAACTCGGAGAAAACGCTTCATTCCCCGGTGGTTGCGGAGAAGCCAGCAATGATTCCAGATGCTGCTCAGCCTCATTCGTCCGATTCATTTTCATTAGCGCACGAATCGCTAAAGCCTGCACCCCGTCGATTTGAGCGTAAGACCCTTTGATTTTGTTGACCGTATTGACCACCTCTTGCCATTGCTGAGTCAAATAGTTGGCATAAGCCAGAGCCGTTAACACTTCTCCATCTTTATCCCCGATGCGGCTGAGCCAGCGTAAACTTTGTTCCGGATCATTCTGAAGCAGCGTTCCTAAAGACAGCCGCATATAGGCGTCGCGGCTGATGGGCCGATTTTTTTCTTGCTGGACGATCCAAGCTTCTCCGATTTGCGGATTGCCCGCCAGAATTTGAGAAACAGCCACAGCCTCTTGAATTTGGTGATCCTGGTCCGGCAGCTGGCTTAAAATCTTCAGCGCTTCCGGATAGTTCGCAAAATAATAGTTTGCCCAGCCTAAGAGTTTAAGAGCACGCTCATTTTTCGGCTGCACCAACAATACCCACTCCGCCCGCTTTTTAACATCGTCCCATTCGCTTTTGGAAGCATAGTAATCCGCTTCATTCAATATTTGCCCTAGCAATTTGGCGTCCGTGGGATTTTTCAAGGAGATCTTTAAGTTCCCAGCGGTATTGGCAATGGCTGGCAACTTATCAATCTTTCCTTGCTGCACGGCATTGACAAACGCCTGTTCTAAAATGGAGGTAATCCTCTGCGCTAAAGCCGAACGCGCATCTGCACGCGACAGGTTTAACGCGATGTTCATTAACATGGCCGCTTTCTCAGATTGGCCATCTTGAGCCCATGCGGCTTCCGATTGCTTTAACAACTCCTGCGCAAATGTTTCGCGTGCCACAGGATCTTGCTCAATCATAAACCAAAATCCCAAATAGGGACGTGTTTTGGAGAACTGCGCGTTATCTGAAGGCAGCAGCCGCTGAATCTCTTGAGCCGAAGAAGCTCTGTATTTTGCCAATAACGCCTTCTGGTCCGGCGTTAAAGCCTGCAGAGCAGCCCAGTACTCCTGCACTCCCTCTGATTGCGCATTTTGGAGCTGCTGGTTCATTGCGCTTTCAATCTGTTGCGCCAAGGCCTGTTTTTCTTGGGGGTCAGCGACTAAGCCAATCGCTTTAGAGATCGATTCGACTGCTGCATAATTTTTCTTCTGCAGCGCCTGAGTGATCTCAGTCAGAAGCTGCTGCTTCAACGCTGCCAACGCCTGGGGCGCCGGAATTGTCTGAAGGTATTCAATCAACGGTGTCACATCTTCTGGAGAATGATTGGAAATCAGTTCATGGACAGTCGTCTGCAATTCATTCAATAACGCTTGCCGTTCTGCATCAAACCGCTTATCGTTCAAAGGCACCTGTTTTAAATAGGGCAATGCCAGCTTTAAATAGGGCAGCGAACCTTCTGGATTGACGCCAAACCCTTCCTTCGCATACGAATATCCGATCAAAAAGTTAACCTGCTCTAACATCTTGCCGGAGACTTTTGTACTCTCGTCCAGCAAAATCCGGCGACCATCCACAATCCGTCCGGATTCAATAGATGCTTTTGCCGTTTGGATGCGCATCCATTGCGGGGTAAACACTTCATCGAACGATTTTTTCATCCATAGCGACATGGGAGTGCGGTCGTGAATCTGCTGCCATGAGGCTAACGCTTGTTCGTATTTCCCTTCCTGAAACTCATTCAATCCCCTAAAAAATACCACCCATGGATTGAAAGGTTCTAAAGCATTGGCTGTTTGCAGCGCCTCTTTAAACTGCTCTCGGTTGCCCTCTAAATACGCATTCAACATCAAGTTTAAAGCGATTTCCAATTGCAAAGCGGGCTGCTGGCGCAGCTTAATCTCATCCTCGGCTTTCTTAAGATTGGCGGTCGACTCTTTCAATTTATCGTCTGCACGGTCCAGGTACGCTTGATAAAGATGATATTTGTAAGGCGCAATCTCTTTCGATGCCGAATCCAATTCTGACTGGGCCGTCGAATAATCGCCTTGCACGAAAGCTTGCTGTGCATTATTCAACTCATAATCCGGAGTCGACGTCAGCACCCGAACAGCAATATAAAGTCCAATGATGATCAAGCCAACAGTCGTGATCGGTTTGATGTATTGCATATCTTAAATAGCCTCTTTGTGGATGAATGATTCTTTCATACAAACTTTAATATTTATTTTACATATTTTTGTTTCATCTTAAGAAAATTTTTACAAAAAATTTATTAATTATTTAAATTTTGTAACTAAAATATTTAATATATTTTGAAAGGAACAAATCAAAACGAAAGATACGCCCATTTTTTGATATCAATTTTTATTGCAATGCTTTAAATATTGATTTAATAGTGGAGATAAGGAGAACACGGACATGCAAAAGCCGAAAATCGTCTTAATTGAAGATGAAGAAGATATCGCTTCCCTAATCAAGCTTCAAGCCGAGCTTGATGGGTATAAGATTCACGTTGAAGGAGATGGGCTCAATGGTTTCTTGGCCGTGCAGCGGGAGAAACCGGACTTGATCATCCTAGATATCATGCTGCCAGGACTCAACGGATTAGACGTTTGCCGCAAAATCAAAAGCAGTGCCGAACTGAAAGATATTCCGGTCATCATTATTTCAGCCAAAAGTGAAGAGTTAGATGTAGTGCTAGGGTTGGAATTGGGCGCTGACGATTATGTCGCCAAGCCGTTCTCCCCTAAAGTGCTTTTTTCCCGAGTAAAAGCGGTCTTAAGACGCGGTAAAGAACCGGAAAAAGCGCCTAAAATCATTACGTTCGGTCCCTTTACATTGGATGTTGAAAGCTATTTGCTCCGCAAAAAAGATAAAACGATCCCGCTTACCCTGTCAGAGTTCGGCATCTTGCGCCGCCTATTGCTCAATCGCGGCAAGGTTTTGACCCGTAATCAGTTGTTAGATGATCTTCAAAATGACGATGCGTTCATTGTTGACCGCAACATCGACGTCCATATCGCTTCTTTGAGAAAGAAATTAGGCCCCAACTTCAACTGGATCGAAACGGTCCGCGGCGTGGGCTACCGCTTCAAAGACGAAGATTAATTTACAGGACAAACAAGACATTCAGGACACACAGGACAATTTTTTTGTCGTGTATGTCTGAAAGTCTTGTATGTCCTGTTTGTCCTGATCTTGTTATATCTTACTTAACTCAGGGAATTGCTGCAGTAGCTTATTCCAATTTGTGTCTTCGGTTGCTTTCAAGGGCTGGATCACAATCAGAACCGGTTCGGGACCGGAACGTCCTAAGGTCAAGCGCCGCAACGTTGTCTTCCACCAATATTCAAAGGGCGAAGCGAATCGTTCCTTCCCATCAGAAAACCATAGCAACGCATCTTTCCGTTCTTTCCCTTTTACCAGTTGGTACAACGCTCCCATCCCCCCTTCAACCGGGAATGGCTTTTGGCTCACCACTTCCCAGCCGCTGCCTCTGAAGCAATAGGTCGGATCATGCACCGCATGGCGGTTATGAGTCCCATCCAGCACATAAATAAAGTACCGTTGGTCGCCTACTTGATACACCCGCTTCACCATATTGACGTTGGCGAAAAATTTCAGTTCATCTTCACTCAACGGCAAATCATAGCCCGTGAACCCTACCCCTTGCATGGGCAGTTGATGGATCCGTAAATCGGCGTCCGGCAGTTTGACAAATTGCCACAATAGTCCCAGCACGACTGCCAATCCGAGAACGATCCACAAAGCTGCTGCACGTTTATCTCTCATCGTTACGATCCTCAAGAAAATATAAATACACCACGCCCCAAACAGCTCCGGCCACTGCTAAAATCACCCGGCCGGCGATCACATGGTTGAGTTGAAACCCTTTTAAAAAATAGGCAGCCGCCGGCATCCAAGCCAGGCACGTCACCAGCCAAGGCACCGTGCCCCAATGGATCGGGGTGAGGCTCCACACCGCTAAGGCTAGCGCAACATGCTTGACGACGTTAACCGATCCGATCATGCCTATCACCGAAATGACGACTGCCGCACACATGAGTTCAAACGACCAGGGGCGCACATCATCTTTCTGATGACGCGGCATCATCCAGTACGTGGCAGCGGGAATGATCCAGATCACAAAGGTAAGCAATCCGCCGCGTAAAAATGGGGTATCGCTCCACGAATAGTAAATGTCTTTCGCTTGCCACGCACAAAACAGCAAGGCTAAGAGCTGCACAATCGAATAGGGTTTTTTGCTGATCATACGGGCTTACTTTCACTAGGTTCGGGTTCTTGGACAGAAAAAATCAGCCAGCAGCAAACAAACATCACCATCAAGACCAGCCATCCGCCCCAGGTATGGAATGCTCCTAAGGCAAACTCCGGGCTGACGATCAGCGCTGCCGCCACAAGCACAAGAATTCGCAGCGTATTAGCCACCCAAGCCATCACGACTAGCAACGGCAAATTCCACCAGTACCGGTTGCTGTTGCCCAAAAAAATAAACGCCACCACCGAACCGGCAATTAACATGGATTGCAGCGTGTTCAAACCCGCGCAAGCCGCTTCCACCGAAACCGGAAGCGAATTGATTAAGATATGTGTCCCTTCTTGAATGACATTAAAGCCTAAAAGCGAATACAAAGCCGCCGTTACGTGCGCACCGGAAAGCCTAAACCACCATCCTAATGGCCCTGCGTCAAGGGTGACCCATGGAAAAGCCATGAAGGGCAAGATCAGCAACTTCTTAATTTTTGAATGATCAGCCGGATCGGTCCGGGCGGCGAGCCACGTCCACAATAACAGGGTCCATCCGATCGCCAACAAGATCGTCAAGTTGCCCCCTATTCCCAACACAAAGAGGATTGCTGCGATGGCAATCGGCAGCTTAGGAATCGGTCCGCTGTGTTCTAAGAAACGCCACGGCCATCCTAGCCAAACAAAAATTGGCAAGGCAACCAAGATGGGCAGCGTATCGTCGGATGAGGACATCCAGGTGGTATCCCGGAGCCAGACAAACGCTGCCAACAAGGCTAAGACAAAAATGATCACCACATCGGACAACTTCATGCTTATGGCTGGGTCGGCTGGGTCATTTCCTGACCGCTGGATTTCTCCTGATCAATGATTTTTTGTAAGTTGTCACGAATATAGATGTTGTTAGGATACTCTACTAACAACGCTTCCGTTAATTCGCGCGCACGCTTCCAGTTTTTCTGGGTAAACGCTTGACGAGCCAAAAACGATTTCGCTTCAGCCGATTGTTGCTCAATCGCCGCATAAATGCTCTCAGCTACCGCCTCATTGCCTTCCAACAGAGCCAGGCGCGCCAGCAGCTCTTTGCCGCTCACATCATTGGCCAGCAAGGGTTGGGAATTGATCATTTCGCGTGCTTTGGCAATCTCTTTCTTCTCGATCGCGACGACCGCTATCAACCAGGCTGCCCGCTTGCCGAGCTCATCATTCTGCTTGGCTAACGGCTCCAGCTTCTGCAACCCTGCTTCCACATTGCCGCTAGAGATCAAGAGCTCCCCTAACAGCAGCGTCAGCTTGGGCGTCTGCTTTTGCTTCGTGGCGAAATCGAGCGCTGCCTGGTAGCCGCGGTTGAAACGTAGCGCTTCAGTCAGTTTTAAAGAAATCCATTCCGGATAATTCTCTGGAATGACTGTGAGCTTATTCAGCTGCAAAGCCGCTTCCATCCAGCCAGCCGCTAAGAATAAAGCGGAAAACGCCTCTGGGCCATTGAATAGCGCTTGCAAGTTTTCTGGCAGCACATTTTTGCTCGATTCTCGGTCGCTTTTCTTAGCAAAGTTGTCGATGAGCTTGAAAAATTGATTTGAATCTTGCTCCGATACTGCATTTCCATCGCTTTCGTTGAACGCTTGGATGGCATCATCAAGGACTAAGCTGCCGGTTTGGCGGTAATGAATCACTTGCTGCAAGGAACGGGCCAAAGCTGCATTCCAAAGAGTATTTTTAAAGGGAGTAAACTTCAGCAGTTCAGCCGCCTCTTTTTCATTCCCTTGCTTCAAAGCTTCCAATACACGCAGCCATAAGGTCGTTTGATCCACACTCAGAATCGTTTTGCCGTTCTGCAGCTTCTCAAACGCACTCGCATTCCAAAACTGCCCTTCCGGAAGGCTGATCAAATATTTGACATACTCTTTCTCGAATCCCTCTGGGACTTTGCTTGCGTTCCATTCAATTTTTGACGGCGTATAGATATGGCTCCAAAACCAGGCTTTGACCCAGATCGCATCTTTGCTTGGGTCGTTCATGCTCTGCTTCCACACTTCCAATGCGTCGGCATACTGCCCATGGCGGCGAAGGAATTCCGCCATCTGATCACGGTAGTTCAAATTGGTGGGGTCAATCTCAATCGCCGATAAGTACTCCGAAAGAGCTAACGCATTTTTACCAATCCCTTCCAACATCCGCGAGCGATATAAGCGCAGTGTGCCGTTGGTTGGGTCTTTGTTGACCGCTTCTGTAAAATATTCCCATGCTCCGCGTGGATCTTCATTGACAGTCAGCAAAGCTAGGCGCGTCAACCGGTTCGTATCAGCTGGACCTTCATACGATTGAGATTTCAGCAACGCAACCGCTTCTGGACGTTTTCCATCCATGATCAACTTATCTGCATCTAAGACGAGCCATACTTCTTTCTTGGTTTCCCGCCCTTTCCATTTATCGCGCAACTCCTCGAACTCTTTGCTGCGGCCTTGTGTCACTAACCCATTTAAAATCAACTGAGAGGCGTATTCATTATTGTCAAATACCGAAGGGAAGTACTCATACAACGTGACGAGCTGGGGAATATTCGCCGATTGGGTCGACGCTTGAATCAGCAGGTCCAGCCATTGTTTGCCGGTTTCGTTCTGAATGGTGATAAACCCTTCATATTTTTTGATGATCCCCATCGCTTCCTGCGGCTTCGAAGCGGATAGAAGCTCTTTCACCTTTTTCGCATCCTCTTGCTGCTCCTCAGCACTGGGCAATACGGGATTCTTTTCTTGGATGGTCCGTTGAATTTTAGGACCATAAATGTAGCCTAATACTGCTGCGACAATACATAGGGCAATAAACAAAACCGCTAAAAGCTTGCGCATGGAATCACCTTTTTACAATTGATCAGGGTATACGTAAAACCGGCTGTTTGTGTTATCCGGCTCATAATCTTCCGGATAGTCATACGGGTTAAAATCGGATTGGCTTTGATCTCGATCATATAAATCTTCGTGGGCGATGCCCCACACTGGCACGAGAAGAAAAATGAAGAAAAATCGGCTCATGGGTCACTCTCTTAAGTGGTTTTCATCGATTTCTATAGTATGGATTTTGGTTATAGGGATTTTGGTTTCTTTGTTGTTGAGAAGGCTGGCTTTCCGCATCAGGGTATGGGTAGTAAATGCTATACGGATTACTAGGTTCCTTGTCATCCGGGAAGTTATACGGTCCAAAATCAGCTTGGTCGCGGTTCCGGTCAAACAAATCATAATCATCTTCACGGTCATCATCATCAACATCATCTTCATCAGCCATTGCCGGAAAAGCAGAAATACATAAAGCTAAAAGAGAAGCTGCAAATAACCATTTCTTACGTGCGAGGGTATGCATACATCCACCTCAGTGTTAGGGTTTATCCCCTTGTGTAGCCCAAAAAACCATTTTACTCAAGCGCTTACTTCGTAAAAAAACTTTTAAAGTCTTGCACAAGCTGCGACAAAAACGAAGTGGAGGGAAGCTCCCCAATTAATACATCATCTTTGATGATCGTATGGGTCTCCAAGGGAAGATTGATTAATAAATTCTTATCGATGATGCAGTTATGAATTTCCAGCCCTTCTCCAATATAACTTTGAGAACAGATCAGCGAATGCGATATAGTCGACTTACGATCAATGACGCAGTTGCTTTCAATCACCGCGTTGGGTCCAATTTGCGCTTGCGGTTTGACCTGACAGTGTTCTCCGATAAACACAGGAGGCTTCAACTTCACACTCGGATGCACCTTGGCGCGATGAGAAATCCAAATGCCAGGTTCCAGCATGTGTGCGTAAGTCGGAAAAAGCGAGTCGGTTACCTTCTTTGAAATCATTTTTTCATTCCCTTTTTGCAAATCGATATACGAACGGACGGAAAGAAAGGAATGGCTCCAGACCACACGGCATTGATTGATCGAAAAGCAATCTGGAAGTTTTTCAATATCAGAGGTATCCGGCAAATCCACCAGTGTTTTGACCGGAAATATCCCCCATCCGGTCCACTCATGGGCCGAGGAAAACAAGAAAACGGGCAGTTTGCTATCTTCAAACGCCTTAAGCAAAATGGCATATTGAAAAGAGGGCAGTAAATCGGCCTGTGCGAGTAAAAAGGCATCATCTTGCCAGCGCTTGGCCAACGTTTGGATCGTCTGAAAGGGAGTTAATGGCTCAATAATCGGATAGTAGTTGATTTTAACGCCCCACCGCCTGCCATTTCCCAGACGTTCTTCAATTTTAGGGGAAAGATACGAAACGATGATGTCAATCTGATTAATTCCCTGAAGCACAAGCGCCTCGATCACATGTTCGATAATCGGCTTGTCCACAATCTGCAGCAAACCCGTTGGACGATGGCGCAGCAACGGTGCAATCTCCGCACGATAGCCGGTGGCGATCAAAACTGTCCTCATCTAATACGCTCCCTTGCCTAAAATCACAGCGGGAATCGTCTTCAGCAAGATCTTGCAGTCCATCCAGAAACTGTTGCTCTTGATGTACTCAACATCCAGTTTAACCTGCTTTTTAAAAGGAATATCGGAACGTCCGCTCACCTGCCAGATCCCCGTAATGCCCGGAGTAATTTCCAAACGACGCATCTCTTCTAAGTTATACTTAGCCACTTCCTGGGGCAGCGGCGGTCGCGGTCCCACCAAAGACATCTCCCCTTTTAAAACGCACCACAACTGCGGAAGCTCATCCAAACTCGTCTTACGCAACACTCTCCCTAATGGCGTCACCCGAGGATCGTTCTTCATCTTAAAATGGATTTTATCTTTCTCTTCATTCTGCGCAGCTAACGCATCTTTCATCTGATCTGCGTGGAGATGCATCGAACGGAATTTAGGGAACCTGAACTCTTCCCCCCACTTTCCCACCCGATTGGTCACATAAAACACCGGTCCCCTATCCTGCCATTTAATCATGAGGGCGATCGCTAGAAAAACTGGGGATAAAAAGAGAAGCAGCAGTGAAGAAACGACCACGTCAAACACCCGCTTGACGAATTTTGCACCCTGAACAACCAAGAGCCAAGAATATTTCTTGCGCCAGTAGATGAATTTATTCCAAACTCCCGGAGGACGCCCATAACGATGTTCAAGTTCCTCGACGAGATGAATCCGTTCGGAACCGCGCAATAACTTTTTTTTGGGCATTAACGACCTTTCTTGAACGACTGCGTCGCCTCTTCAGGAGAATTGTAGATCTCAAAAATCCGGTGCATATTCACCAACTCAAACACCGCGCGGACAGGCTTGGTCATCGACGACATCTTTAAATCGCCGCCCTCTGAATTCACCGCCCGCAAAATCGACAAAAAGCTCCCCAATCCGGAGCTATCGATAAACTGTAAATTGTGCAGATCCAACACCACGCGGTACGATTTGTTTTGACTAAGCAGTTCTTTTACACGCAGCTTGAAGTCGGTTGCTTCTTTTGCATCCAAATTTTCACCCTGAAGAGTAATCGTCATGATGTTGTCTTTTAACTCATGAGAAAATTCCATATCTTCCTCTTTCGGTTTAAATGATTTTTCCAGGGTAAAGCAATTCCATTCATCCGCGTTCTTTTTAGCGATGTAGGTCAACCGATCCGCAATTTGCCGGACTAAATAAAGGCCTAGACCATTCGTTTGGTCACCGCTTAAGCTGGGCTCTTGGACAATCCTGGGATCAAACGGCTTTCCGCGGTCCAACACTTCAAGCTTGATCCGCTCATCTGTGCAAACTGCATGAACAACAATCTCTCCGCGCGGATTCTGCGACTCCCCATGCTGCACAATATTGCAAAAAATTTCGTTGAGGGCAAGCTGCAGTTGATCGGTAAATTTTGCGGCTTCATTCCCGGCATCTCGCACAACCCTGCCAATGAATTCGCGTGCCGCCTTAAGCTGGGACAAGTCGCTGGAAAATTTTGCCACGCGTTCTTTTTCAGAGCGATTGCCGGGAGATTCCGCAATTTTGACAATGATCAACGTAAAATCATCGTCATAGCCTTTGTGGCGCATGAATTGTTCCACATTCTCCGTAATGATCTGCACCAGCTCATGCACCGGTTTTTCGTAATGAACCTCGACCAAATCGATCAAACGTTTGAGTCCAAACATTTCGCCATCCGGAGAAAACGCTTCGGTCAACCCATCGGAGTAAATCACGAACAAATCCTCTTTCTCAAACGGCACTTCGACCATTTGGTACTGTTCTTTTTCCAATAACCCCAGCGGATGGTTAACTCCCTTCAATAGCTGGCAGCTCTTCGTTTTGGCGCGGAAATGCAGCGGTTTAGTGCTGCCGCAATCGATGAGAGAAAACGTGTTTTTATCTAAGTTAAAGCGGCAATACACCAACGTTACAAAATACTCCAGCTCCATCAGCTGCGGCCCCACCTCAGCCATTGCTTGATCCAACACATTGACCGGCGTGGTGACCTCTTCGTACCAAAAGCTGCGCTCTTGCGCGACCTTCACATCGCGGCTAGGCAGGGCAAAGCGGGAGATCTGCCCTTTCACTGCGGTGCCGACGAAGGCGGCCGGCAGCCCTTTTCCCATTACATCTCCCATAACCACGTCTAAAATATGGGGAGCGGGCTGATAAAAATCGTAAAAATCGCCGTCGATCTCTTTGGAAGGAATTGTTAATGCCTCCACAGTCAAGCGCGGAGTCTTTCGCGGAACCCTACCGGACAACATCACTTGGTGGATGACGCCGCCGATGCGCAGCTCTTCTTGCAAACGCTCGTGATTCAGTTTGAGCTCGCGGTTCTGTTTGACAATCAGTTCATGCAGCCGTTTATTTTCGCGGATCAGCTGCACCTGTTCGACACAGTTTTTAACCGTTTGAAGGACTGCCGGAATTTCCCAAGGCTTAGGGATGAAGTGGGAGATTTGCCCGATGTTGATCAGTTCAGTGATAATACGCAGTTCGCTGGCAGCCGTCAAAGCGATGCGGGCAGTTTCTGGCTGTCTTCCTAACGCTTCTTTCAACACATCCAAGCCGCTGCAATCGGGCAAATAGAGGTCGCAGATGATGACATCAAATGACTGCTTTTTGATCAGATCAATTGCGCGCGTGCCATTGCTGGCTTTGGAAATGGTGTACCCTTCGTGAGCTAGTGTTTTATCTAACACACTAAGAATCAATGGATCGTCATCAACAAGCAAAATATTGCCCGTGGCATGCTTCACAGCGCTATCCGAGGTAACTGATGAGGGTGTAGCCATGCTTCCAATCATTAAGATAAAATTTTAAATGTCAAGATGTTATCATTTTAAGGACAAACGACAAAACGACCAAAAAGACCTAAACGACCTAAAGGACCAAAAAATGAATAGTTTTATTCCTGCGCACGGTGGTTATCACTCATTGTTATCATATCAAAAATCAGAAATCATCTTTGATGCCACTCTATATTTCACTCAAAGGTTTTATTCTAAAGGCGACAGGACTATCGACCAAATGGTTCAGGCAGCACGATCTGGAAAGCAAAACATTGCGGAAGCAAGTTTGGCATCTTGCACATCTAAAGAGGCAGAAATCAAACTTACAAGTGTTGCAAGGGCCAGTTTAGAAGAACTACTTTTAGATTATCGTGACTTTTTGCGCGCTCGCAAGCTACAAGAGTGGGATAAAAACCACGCTTACGTAAAACATTTGCGTAAATTAAATCGCATTAATCCAACCAGTTATGAAATTTTTCGCAAGGGTATTGAACATCAAGACCCATCCATAAGCGCAAATGTCATTATTGGTTTAATTAAAGTTGTCACTTACCTTCTGGATCAACAGATTAAAAGCTTAGAAACAGATTTTATTAAAAATGGCGGCTTGCGTGAACGTATGACTAAAGCACGGTTGTCATATAGATCCCGCTGATTTACTTTTTTGGTCCTTTGGGTCGTTTTGGTCCTTTTGGTCGTTTTGTCGTTTGTGTTATTGTCCTGATTATGAACCGCATTACGCTATTCGACATTCCATTCGACAACCTCACGATGGATGAAGCCGTTAAAGCTGCTATCAAACTCGCGTCAGGGCATCGCCATCCCCCGCATTATATTGCCACCATTAATGTGGATTTTCTCGTCAACTGCTATGGGTGGAATGCCTCAAAACCGCAAAATCCGGAATTGCTTAACATCTTAAAAGCCTCTTCACTTAACTTTGTCGATGGCATGCCCCTCGTCTGGTTGAGCAAACTCAAAGGCACTCCGCTGAAAGAACGGGTCGCAGGCGCCACCTTCCTCCCCTTATTCCTAAAAGCCTGCGCCGAACAAAACAAATCCATCTATATCCTCGGCGGAGAGCCCCCGGTCATCGCTAAAGCCATCGACATCCTTAAACAACACACTCCCCAACTCCACATCGTCGGAACCGACGCTCCAAAAATCACCCTCTCTCCCTATACCCCTCCCTCCGATGACCTTCCCATCGTCGAACGGATTAACTCCAAACGCCCTGACGTCCTCTTACTAGCCCTTGGCAACCCTAAACAAGAACTGTGGTTTCAACGCGTCAAAGAACTGCTCACTCCCCCGCTTGTGATTGGAGTCGGTGGATCCCTTAACTTTGTCGCTAAAGCGGTCCCGCGCGCTCCGCTCTGGATGCAAAATGCTGGCTTGGAATGGCTTTTTCGCCTGTACCAAGAGCCAGGTAGACTCTGGAAACGGTATGTCAAAGATTTGTGCCAATTTGCCACGCTTTCTATCTCCTTGCTATTCAAGCGCAAAGATTCCGATTTGAAATAATTTTCCACATGCGCGATAGTCAGGATTGAGGTAAGAGGAGGGCTATTTCTATGGCGCAATCTCTGATTCTCAAGCAAGATGCAAAACAAACCCAGAATCTGAAGCAGAACCACCTATTGATGATGCTGCCGCAAATGCAGCAGGCCATCACCTTGCTGCAGCTCCCTGTCCTGGAATTATCCACCCTGATCGACCAGGAGCTCGAACAAAATCCTCTGCTCGAATACGACACTGAGCAAGAACAGCGCACAGATGAACTTCTATGGCTGGAGAGAGACACTCAAGAACCGGACGGCGATGAAGCTAAAATCGAACAAGAGATTAATCTCGATGACGCAGACTTTGCTGTCTTAAAGCAATTGGATGAAGATTTCCGCTCATCCGAAAATGGAGACGAGTACACTCCTCAAACCTCTGAAGACAGCAAACGCAAAACATTCCAAGATAGTTCGATCGTCGCGCATACCACCCTGTTCGCCTATCTAATGGAACAAGCGCAAACTGCCTTTCAAACGCCGGAAGAACTGCGCCTCGCCGAAGCCCTGATCGGTAATTTTGACGAGCGTGGATTTTTGGAAACCTCGCTCGGCGAGATTGCCGCCCTGAATAACACTGAAATTCCGGCACTTGAAACTGTCTTGCAAGTCATTCAAACCTTCGAACCCTTTGGAGTGGGCGCACGCAACGTCCAAGAATCGTTATTAATCCAATTGGCAGCGCAAGGAAAAAGTGATTCGCTTGAATATCTAATCGTCGCCCATCACTACGACGACATGCTGCACAATCGCCTACCGGCTATTCAAAAAGGCCTCAAACAAACATATGAAGCCATCGAAAAAGCCATTACCGAACACATCAGCAAACTGGATCTCCGCCCAGGCGCTGCCTTGCGCGAACAACAAATAAGAAGCATTGTCCCTGACATTGCCATTAAAGAAGAAAACGAACAACTCGTCATCGAAATCAACCATGACAGCATTCCCGGGCTGCGGGTTAATAAAAAATACCTGCGGATGCTGGAGGACCCTAACCTTAACGTTGAAGCCAAAGACTACATCAAACGGAATATCCTTTCCGCCAAATGGTTCGTCAAAAACATCTTCCAGCGCAACGAAACCTTGCAACGCCTTGCCGAATTTTTAATCACCAAACAAAAAACGTTCCTTACCGATCCAGCGGGCAAATTAGCCCCGCTGACGATGCGTGAAGTCGCCAACGATCTTGGCCTCCACGAATCGACCATCGCCCGCGCCGTCGCCAATAAATATGTTGATACGCCGCGCGGCATTCTGCCCCTACGTTCATTCTTCACCAATGCCTATGTATCGGAAGAAGGGGAAGACCTTTCCGCACAGACCGTGCGAAACGCTATTCAAGAGCTGATCGCACAAGAAAGCAAAAGCCGCCCCTTGTCGGACGATGCCATTTCAAAACAGCTCAAAAAACAAGGGATTATCTGCGCCCGCCGCACCGTCGCCAAACACCGGTATGAATTAGGATTAGGCAACGCCCTGCAACGGCGTAAATACGGTAAAGCTTAGAAATAGGCACCCCTGATGACTCTCCAACGCAGCTCCTGTTCACTGCGCCGCTCAGCATACGCTTGAATTGCTTTTGGAGCACTCCTAGCAAACAAGTGGATCTCCTCATCGGTCAAACGATAAGCCACCGCTCCAGGGCTTTTTACCACAGGCTGCAACATTTCCAAACAGCTTTGATACGTACGGTGCTTGCGCCATAAACGCACTAATCCATACGCACCCATCGCCACTGGAACAAGCTTCAACCACCAGAGAGCAGTGTAAAGCGCTGGAGATTCGGTAAACACAATAAACAGATCAGCCAAGAGGATCAAAATCAAAAAGCTCATAAACATCATCGCTTCGTGCGCCGAGCCAATAATTGGCCCAAAATACCTCTGCCAGCCGGCAGACGACGTTTGATAAGCTAAAATCTCTTCAAATTTCCGTTCATGAAACATCATGCGGCCCACATGGCACAATTCGTGCGCCACTAGCTCTTCCCGCTTATAAACCCCCAAATGGGTTGTTTTATCGCGCCACGAACGACGCATCTGCAAAATCGCGGCGGTCGGAGAATCCTCCCGTACCTGAAAAATCCACGCACACCCGCCATGCCACGGGGCTAATTTATAATTACTGAAGAACAACGGCACCCACTCAGGGCAAATCCCATAAAATTTTTGGGTTAGCACACACGCTTCTTCAACAACCGCTTTTCCGATCGTTTGATCCGCTTTGGGAAAGGGAAAACGGTGCTCGAATTCCGGATCGAGCTCTTTGATCAACTGTAAACAATACGCAGCCCGCCGGCGAAAGTCCACTTCCGACTCTCCCGGACCGGGGATTAACCCCTGCTCGTTCCAAATAAAATATTGATTGATTTCGTCTGAATCCATCATAAAAAGAATTTTATATCAGGTAGTTACATTTTGTGTAAGTGTCTATGGGTTAAATTTCTCTTGAAAGGCACCCCTGGATGTGGCAATCTTGATCCCTTATGCGCAGCAAAAAATAATTTTACGAGGACTCATGAACGAAGACTATGAAGAGTTTACTGATAGCCAGCTCAAAATTCTTGAGCGCTATGTGACCAATACGCGCAGTCATATCTTCGTTTTGCGAAACTTGCCTGAAGTAATTAAAGGCGCCCTCTTCTCAAGATACTCACGGTCCAGCTTAGGACTTCGCTCGCTCCTCCTTAAGGAATTTATTTCAAACGATGAAGAAACCGCTTTCGCCAGCATTGCCGGCGCGCATGAAAATGAAGATGACACCCTTCCCACCAGCCAAATTACCGCCATCAAAAAAGCCCAAGCATTCTACGACCGCATCCTGGATGGGTATGGGGATGATTCGATCGGAGAACTCGGCGGAGCCCACCTAGCCATCGAAAACGTTTCTATGCTGGCCGCCAAAATCATCGAGGATTGCCGCATTGGCGGATCGCCCTTGGAAAAATCGACTCGTTACATCTACTTCGACCAGAAAGTGAAGGGAGAGTACCTCTTCTACCGCGAACCCATTTTGATGACCTCCGCGTACCGTGAAGTGTATGTGCAAACCTGCAATATGCTCTTTGAGACCTATGGGAAGCTGATACCGCCCCTCACTGAAATGATGGAAGCGCGCTTTCCCAAAGAAGAGCAAAGTTCAAAAGCTGCTTACGCCGCCGCTATCCGGGCTAAAGTACTCGACTGCTTGCGTGGACTGCTTCCAGCGGGAACCTTAACGAACATGGGAATCTACGGCAACGGACGCTTCTTCGACAGCATGATCCACAAGCTTCATTGCCAAAACCTCGTCGAGTTGCAAGAGATCGGCAAACGGTGCTACGAAGAGTTGGCTAAGGTAATCCCCTCTTTTATCCGCCGCGCCGAACCTACCCACAAAACCCATGTGGGCTTTGCGCAATTTTTCGAAGCGATGCAAACTGAACTCAAAATGATCACCAAGCAAAATACCGAATTCCCGCAACGCACCACGGCTCCGGGAATCCGCCTCATCTCTTACGACTCCGACGCCGTCTTAAAAGTGACCTCAGCCATGTTATTCGGATATTCGAACAAAGGACTTACGGAGCTGATGGACTACTCACAGCGTTTATCTGAAGAAGAGATCGCTCGCATCCTCGATGCGGGCGCCTCTGCGCGGGAAAACCGCCGTCAGAAATCGCCGCGCGCGTTGGAGCATGCGAATTTCACGTTTGAGATCATTGCCGACTTTGGAGCCTATCGCGACCTTCACCGTCATAGACTTCTTTCACAAGAGCGTCAACTGCTCAGCTGTGATTATGGATACTTTATCCCCCAAGAGATCATCGGAACGGCTTTGGAAAAAGAGTATTGCGAAGCGCTCCAGAAAGCGAAGGAAGTGTACGACAATATTGCGGCGGAACTGCCTGAAGAAGCGCAATATGTTGTGCCGATGGCGTATAATATCCGCTGGTATTTTCATGTTAATTTGCGTGCCCTGCAATGGATGTGCGAATTGCGCTCATCGCCGGCAGGCCATCCAAACTATCGTTATATTGCTCAAGAAATGGCTCAAGAAGTATGCAAAGTGTTTCCGCAATTTGAACGGTTTTTCAAATTTGTGGATTATCAAGGCTACGAACTTGGCCGCTTAGGGCAAGAGCAGCGCAAAGAGGAAAAGCTGCTTAAATTATCTTAAGAAACCTTTCATCAGCTATTTATCATTCAATGTAATGTATTTTCTGCTGTGACGTTTTTAATTTTAAAAAAATAGGAATTTATAATGGAAGCTCCAGTTAATCCTGTAGGACAAAGACCTTACCCCAATCATCATCATTGTAATCAACGATTAGATGTTTTCTTAACATTAGATAATGGCGCGCGATTTAGATTAAGTTATTGTGCACATAGAAATGGTCCCTTAAGTGATCGGCTTTATCAGGATACGGGGGTTCTTCGTTCCGTTTTTTCCCCAGCACCCTTTTCGCTGGCTTTGTGTAAGCTCGGGACATCCATTTATCCGCATGTGCCTCTCATGAATTATCGACCCCATCCCTCAGTTAACTGCATCGCTGTCAAAGCGCTTTCAGTCCATAACATTCTGACTGGCATTCCGGAAAAACATATCGATTGCGATCTTAGGAGTAGATTTCGTGTCATTTTTTTAGATATCCGGGGAACCTTTGAATTTGAGGGATGTTATTGTACGTGTAGTCAAGAGGAGACCCTTTTGAATGTTGCCAACACCATCCAATCTCTTACAAAGCAGCGCATGTGCTTTGGCCATCGGGGTCAAATTTTGGATGAGCGAGAACGAATTAGCGACATCTACATGAGGTACTTTTATCCTCAACCGATCATGCATCTGAATATGCTGGAGGGGGCGATGGCCAGAACGGTTCCGTTGATGCCATTCCCTCATAAAGCCGAAGCAAGCAGAAAGGAACCACCCCCGAAAGACTGGAGCGGCGATCCCACGCCTCCTCCCAGTATCGATTATCAGGTGGCAGAAAAATTGGGGTATGTATGTCCGGGGCTTGTGGGAGGGAAAAAGAGTCCGTTGATTGAGTCCTTAGAGCAATATGCGGATGAGCAGTATAAGAAGCAGGCTATGGATCCTTAATTGGCATGGGGCTTGCATATGAGAAGCGAAGGAGGCTTCTTATATGCAAGTTATTAAGTTTATTCTAGTTGCAATGATTTTCTTACTACTCTTCAATGCGATGGGGTAATTTCCTCGATCCCCGTAAGTTTTAAAGATAAAAATTAAAATAATTTATTGAAATACTACTAATATTTTATAATATAAGTAGGGTTATTTAAGACTTTTTTGCCAATTTATGAGGGATTTATGAGTAACTTTGACTTTCCACCAAAACCGGCTCTTCCGCTTGCCAAGACGGGAGACGTGAAGGAAGTGAAGAAGGAGGAGGAAGCCAAGAAGGAGGTGCCGCCTAAAGAGAAGGAGATGAAGAAGGTGGTGAAAGAGGCGTTGGCTGGGGATCGTGGGCCTTTGGAAAAGAAAGTTGCGGGCAAGGCTGAGTTGCATGTGTCGATGATGGAAGTGACGAAAGACAAGGAAGGTCAGGTGCATGTGGAGGAGAAGGAGCCGCATCTTGTGATGAAGCATGGGAAGGATGGGTCGGACTTAGTGGGCATCGAAATCCCCGAAGGCACCACCAAAATCACAGAGCGTGTCGACATCGAGCTCGATAAAGAGCGTCATGTCATCAAAGAATCGATCGATATTGAATTCAAAGGAGGTGGGAAAGTAACGCATACGCATGTAGATCTAGAGGCAGGGCTCACACTTTCTGGCTTGCGGGCAGTTAAAAACAACCTCGTTCCTACAATAGATGTCAAAACACTGATGCTTAGAGTTGTCAATGAAACAGCTATTTATGTTGATCATGCCAAAGAAAATGCTGCTGACTTACATAACGACTTCAAAAATGGCGACCTCATTATTATTAATGATAACCAAGCTTTTATACATGAAAAACATCTAGCAAGTGGTAAACTGGATGTTTTGATTCATCATGATCATTTGCCGCCAGCTGCAGCCGCCTCACTCGAAGATATTAAAAAAAATGGATTAAACATTATTGTTGTGAAAAATGAGTCATGGCAGGCAGCAAGTGCTAAATTTCTTTCATTATTAATCAAATTTCAATCACCCGAAGCAAAATCAAATGAAAAAAGTGCTGAGCTAGTGCATGAATTTGCTGTTTCAAATCTAAACTCGCAGCCTAGCGAAAAGGCCGAAGTTAAAAATATGGTGTTAAAATCTAAACTGGAACAGCAAGAGTCAAATTCAAAATTAATTATTGCAAGAAACATTTCTTCCAAAATTGATGCCAAGGAACAAGAAGAAAAAGTGAGAGAGGCAAAAAGACGAAACGAAGAAATTCTATTAAATGACGTGCATCAAAAATCAGAAAACCTATCAAAATTTGAACGCAGGGAAGATGTGAACAAAGAAAATAAAACTGAGGATATTTCTAAATACAAGGACTATAGAGAAGATCTTCGTTCTGAAGATCTCTCCAAAGATCTTAAAGAAAAAGATGAACTCTAATTAACTGGTCTTTACAAACCGCCAAATTCTATCATTTGTCAAGAGCTCTGGTTTGTACTTACCATCTGCAATTTCTTTTCTATAATCATTAACGACTTCAATCATTAAAGCACGTAATAGGTGTGAATCAGTCAGCATGGTAACTTTTCTCTCATAATCGGTGCATTTTTCCACCCCACCATTATATTCGATCCTATCGATCAACCCGATGACGTGTTGCATATCTTTAATTACGCCTGTTAAAATTCTTCTGGCGCATCGACTTATCGTGAGTTCAACACAAACTTTTTCGCCGGGGCATAAAGCTTGCCACTTTTGAGTTTTGTCAGCATCTCTTATAAATTCTTGTACATGATCAATATAAAAAAACACCCTCGATGTTCGATATTCGCCTTGTGCCTGATCAGCCATGATGTACAATTTATAGAGTGGCATTCCTAAGGGCCATTTTTTTATTTCTTCACAAGTGTATGCCTTCTCTCTTAAGCAAAACTCATTTATTTTATCAACCAACCTTTGTACAGCTTTATTTTGGGTGTCAATAATTTCTTGAACCAACCCTGCTCTTTGCTCAGCGCTTAATCTTGAGTTAGCCCCACTATTGGCTGTTCTGAGGGGTTGTGCTGACATTGGACTAACTGCGAGATTGCCGGACATAAAAAAAATCCTTTCTAAGGTAAGATTAAAATTTAAATTTTCAAGCCATTTTAATTGATTTATCCATATAAATTCAAGGGGTTTAGAATTAAATCAATTACTTACTGTTCTGCGCTTTTAGATTAGCCATTTCTGTCATAATGGTGTTAAGTTTTTTCTCTAAGGACTCCACGCGCGCTTGACTCGTCTTTAATTCCCCTTTAAGGTCTGTGATTTGAGTTTCTAAACCAGCGATTTTTGTTCTGAAAGCTTCTCCGATTTCCAGCTTTGCTTCTGTTCGCGCTTTCTTTAAACACTCTTTGACTAATTCTTCAGTAGAATCTTTTGGATCAGCCCGACGCTTCCCCTGAAAAGTATTAGAACTCCCAGGCGACGTCAAGGGAGGTTTGAGCTGACTACTTATATTCCTCGGAATAAACATACTTGCTAGACCTTTTGTACTATTAGCGCCTTCCATATTACCTCCAAAAAATTATTACTTATTTACCACTATCAAAAATACTAACCTTAATCAAGTAGGAATTTTAGTTACTTTAGGGATTCGAAGGCTCGCACGCTAATCCTTATGCAATTAGAAAACTCAAGAGCACCGCAGGTGCGGCAGTTTTAAAGCCCAATCCGTAATGAGCGAAGCGAACAGAGGGTTGGGAAGATCCAGGACCTGCGTCACAGCTATGTGTGGATGACATACATACTTTTACACCGTGCCGGAGGCGATACCTTTTTCTGTGGGTTGGAAGCCCGAACTTCTGAATATTAGAAAACAAATTTTTAATCGTAATAGTTGGTGAAATTAAAACATCAATCACATATAAGAAACGGGCTGTCCCAACATTGCAATGAGATAATCATTGCATCACAACACAAAAGGTAGGTCATATGAAAAAACTGATTGTAAATTTTCTAATATCTACAATTTTTCTGACAGCATCTTGCTTTGCTGACGTTTCAGAATCTTTTCTTGAGCAGAATGATATTTCTGAAGACGGAACAAAATTTTACGTTGAGTCAGGTACATTGTTAATTGGATCAAACACAATCTATCTTAAAATAGAAAATAATTTGGTTCCAATTCAAGCAATTTTTTGCGATGAAAATGGAGTTTATATAAACATTGAAGATATCAAAAGAGTAATTAAATGTCCTAAATGTAGCAGATATTTTAATCCAGAATTATATTCTACAATTTGCCCACATACACAAAGAATTTAATTTTCTAAAAGCATCTCGATGTAACCGAGATGCTTTGAACAAGCTTATGAATATCCAATTATTTTTACACTGTTTGTGCTTAATTGTTACAACAAACCTCGTGGCTTTTCACAATGACAGCGTAAATAATGAAAATAAAATCCCGAAAAGAGATCAACAAGCAGTTGAAAACTTTCTTTATAGAATTATATTTGAAGATGAATTTGGCTATACTCTTTTTGGAAACAAACCGTTAACTTTTCACGGTTATTCTACCTCACATAATAAATATCAATTAGATCTTCGCGATAGTTTTTACTATCAATTAATCAGTTTGGTGAATTTTTCCAATAAGAAATCGTTTCAGGAAGCTCTTACGACATCAAAATATTTTAATTTAGGATCTGATAACGACTTTGTATTTATCTTCGAATATGATCTATCCGATCACACATACTACATCGTTTTTGTAAACAAAAAAGCTTTCAAAGAAACCGTTGAATCCAACTTAGCGTCGTTTCAGAAAAAATTTGGCAATCTTTCACCTGAAATGATCCTTAAAAAATTCGAACTCGAACGCTATGCCTTCTTTAAAGAACTATATAAAGATGAATTGCTTTTAGGAATTGTCCTTGGATATGGTTCACACAATACAGAGCTCTTCGTAAGACGAAATCATCTCTTGAACTTGTTCAATACGATTTCGAACCATAGCAACGAGATCTCACATCCTAATAGTTCATTTGCAAGTTTAGAGGCAGAATTAGAAAATCTAGATAAAATTTTTGCGTCTTATGATGATAACTACACTCCTCCATTAGATGTTGTCATGCCAGTGAGTTTTGGTAGAGATAAAAAAGACGAGAAAACAATTCAACTAACTTCCCATTACAATGAAGTTAGGGATAAGCTAACTCAAATTCACGCGCTACCAAATCATGGGATGGAACTCATTCTATCTAAACTGAATCTTAAATAAATTGGAAAACCAAGCTTTGTAATTTTATGAGAGCCGAAGGCTCGGCAGTTTTAAAGCCCAATCCGTAATGAGCGAAGCGAATGGAGGGTTGGGAAAAAGAATCTCCCCAGAAATCGAGGGCTGCAAGCCCGGCACTAATCCCACACATATTTTTCATCATATTCGATTTTGTAGTACTGCAAGAATTTTATATATTCCTCTTTGAAGGAAGATGTTTTGTGATGCTCTTTTTGATTTTGAATATATTTGGCCACTCGATCAAATTCCATCTGCCCGACTGAATATGCGGCATATCCTTTTTGCCAGGCAAAATTATAACTTCCAGGATCAATCGATTTAATCCAACGGGATGAATTGGATTTAATGTCACCAACAAGCTTGGCCACATCTATGGTTCTGCGTAATTTTAAAAGAATATGTAGGTGATCCGTCATTCCATTGATTTGAAAAATTGGACAATCATTTTTTTTACAAAAAGCGATGATATAGCCGTAGAGTCGATCTTCAAAAGAAGGATGGATCCATGCTCTTCGTTCTTTTGTACTGAAGATGATGTGAAGGACGATGTTCGATAATGATTGAGAAATGGTTCACACTCCAATTTGTGCCGGGCTTACAGCCCTCGGCTTTTTGAGGGTATCCATTTCCTAGCCCTTCGTGTCGCTTCGCGTCACTACGGACTAGGCTTTAAAATTGCCGAGCCTTCGGCTCTAATAAAATAGCTTGCTCGTATGCATCCTTGAGTATATTCTTTTTGCATTCGATTTTTCAGGAGATCTAGAGATTATGAAACACAAGATTTTTTTTATCACATATTTTTTTGCGTTGTTGACATGTTCCGATCTAAAAAGCGAAGAACAAGAACTAGAAGAGCCTCGGATTGTGAGTCTTTTACCTGGTTTAGCACATATGCTACCAATCGAACCAGAAATCCCAAACAACTACATATCGGTAGAATCAGCTTTAAATCCTGAAATCGATCAAAATTATGACTGGTATTGGGGAACAGAAAATGATTTATCAGATTATTTTAAAAACCCTGATCAATTAAAAGAACCAATTATCGCAGTTGCTATAAGTTATTTAGTTACACAAATAGACTACGATAAATTTTCGCTAGAGCCTGAACTAGCTCGTTTTCCTAATGTAAAAAGCAGAAAAATATGGTGGGGGAATTACCCCGTGCTAATTCTGAGTGGAAAAGAAAATGAAAAAGATCTTCATGTTATTTTTGTAGGCCTTAATACAACTGAAGGATATGTATTAGCATTTAGTTTAATTAAATCAATTGCAAATCCTGAGAATACTGAGTATTTTTGGCATAACTTTATTTCTAAAACAACACAATTACCTACTCCCGATTTAATTCGTGCCCACGGTATGGATATGCAACAGGGTTACACAATTCGTCACATTAATGGAACAAAATTAAAATTCTTAGCAGAAATACGTAACCATGATAAAAAATTGCGAGTGATCATCGTTCCACTATTTGGGGAGGCGACCTTTGAAATTGATAAAGTCTTTAACACGTTCATGGGTTTTGATTGGCATTACGGTGAACCTTTAGTCAAAGTAAGAGGCACTTCTACCGCTCGAAATAATAATCTATACGGAACTGTGATAACGCAGGAAACAATTTCTATATTTCCAAAATTTGTTGATGAATTTCAATCCATTGCGAGTGATTTAGCCATCTATTCTGATG
>JAGVLX010000011.1 GCA_020054065.1 Parachlamydiales bacterium
AACTTTTCGTAGATCGATTTTGTTTGGGGATTTTCAGCAACAACGATTCTGAATTGCTCTTCTCGAATCCGATATGCCAATTCGCGGGCAGCGTTCACGAATTCTTTTGGTTCGTTGCCATAACGCTGGAGAATATGTTCCATGGATAACAGCAAGACATCCAGTTGGAAGCTTTTATCTTTTTTGCCCTGCAGTTTTTTAAATTTTGCCATTGCGTCGGTGACTTCTTTGGCAGCTTGGTCGGCGGTGAAAGCGGGAGAGGAAGATTTAAGCAAATGATCCAAACTTTCGATCGTATGGGAAAGATCTTTGAATTCGTGTTTTAACGCATCTTTCACCCGTAGCTGCTGAAGCTGGCTGGTTAGTTGTTCAAGATTGCTTTTTACCTGCATCCATTCTGCGGCTGCTTTGTCGACGGTTGCTTGCTCACGAGTCGTGCTGGCATGATACACTTGGGTAAGAGTGGCGTTTAGGTGGCCGATGGTTTCCAGAATTTTTTGTTTGAGGAATTTTTCTTCAGGTGTTAGCTCATGGGAAACAACCTTATCTTTTAAAGACCCGAAGCCGGAAGAGGCCTGGGGAAAAAGTTTGGCAATGACACTGAAATCGACTTGATTTTTGGGGATGGTAGATAGGTTAGGGGTATTGACCTTAAAGAAGCCGTTATAAATCTCAGGAGCAAAAAAACTGCCATCAGGACCTTTTACTGGTTCCATAAGCATTCCCTTTTATTATTAATTTAATTATAACATGTAATTAATTAATTTAAAAAGGTATTGAATTTAAAAAATGAGTGGCTGTAAATTGCTTATTTTTAAGAACAAAGAGAATCTTCTTTAAGTCCTTTGTGCCGTGATTGTCTGGAATGTCCTGTATGTCCCGTTAAAACGGATAAGGAGTGATAAAATTCGGATTTTCTTTAAGAAACTGCCTTAACCCTTCATTTCTTAATCGGCAGGCCGGGCAGGTTTTGCATCCAGCCATCGAAATCCCTTCATAGCAGGTGACTGTGGTTTTTAATAAATAGTCCAGCACCCCAAGTTGTTGAGCGAGTTCTAAGGTTTCTTTTTTGGAGAGGTGTACCAAAGGGGTTCTGATCTGGAAACGGGGATTATCCAAATCTAGTTTTAAAGTGGTTTCCACGCTATCCATGTACGCCCGAGAGCAATCACGATAGCCTGAATGGGAACCATCGACGCCAATCACTCCCATATAGATGCATTCGCCGCCTAGATGGTCAATGTGAATGGCCGCCAAATGCGCCATGAGTCCATTGCGTCCCACCACTAGGGTATTGGGGAGTTGCCCCGGAAGATGTTCAATCGGAATCTTTTTGTTCATCAAGGCGCTTTCGGTGATTTCTTGCAGGCAGTCGATCGGCAATTCTATATGATCGACCTTCCAGTCGTCGCAAATTTTAGCGGCTTGGTCCAGCTCCGGCGCATGCCGCTGGCCATATTTAAACGAAACGCTGATGACCTCTTGCCGTCCAAATTCTTGGATGGCCAAAGCTAAGCAGATGGAGGAGTCCATACCCCCGGAATGAACGACTAGCGCTTTCTTTTTCATGCAGGAGCATGTTCTTCTTGTTTGCGGTGCATCATTTCCCACATGCTGCGGAACCCGATGCACGATTTCAACAATTCATCGCGCGTGCCTTCCGCGATTTTTTTTCCATCTTCCAGATAGATGATCTTATCCGCATTTTCGATCGTGGACAGACGGTGGGCAATGATGATCTGCGTGATTTTTCCTTGGAGCGTGTGAATAGCGGTTTTAATATAGTTTTCGCTGATGGCATCCAGGGAAGAGGTCGCTTCATCCATCACGAGGATCGGTGCTTGTTTCACCAGGGCCCGGGCGATCGCCAGCCGCTGCTGCTGTCCGCCGGAGAGGTCTTTGCCTGCTTCGGCAAGGAGCGTGTCATACTTATGGGAAAGTTTTTCAATAAACTCGTCGGCATGGGCCATTTTGGCGGCTGATTGAATCTCTGCCTGTGAAAATTGCCGTCCAAACGAAATGTTTTCTGCCACCGTATCGTAAAACAGAAATGGCTTTTGCGGAACGAACGCGATTTGTTCCCGCAACGACTTCTGAGTGTAGGTGGTGATCGGTTTGCCATCGATGCGAATCTCTCCTTTTTCAATTTCGTACAGACGGGGAAGGAGATTGACGATGGTGGACTTGCCAGCCCCAGTCGGTCCCACTAGCGCGACAGTTTGCCCTTTTTTGACTGAGAAGTCGACTCCGCGTAACACCCATTCGTCTTTGTAGCGGAACCACACATTGTCAAATTCGATCTTGTCGTTGAAGGGAGCAAGCGGCACGGCACCGGGGCGGTCTTGGATTTGGGGAGTCAGAGATAGGACATCGTAGAGTCGTTCCGCAGCGGCTGCGCCCCAGAGGATGGTGCTGTTCTCTTCGGCGAATTTTTTGACGGGTTCATAGAGAACATAGAGGAATCCGCAGTAGACGAGAATCTCGGCGACGCTCATGTTGAGAATGTATAGTCCGTACAGCAGCATGCCGGCTAGGAATGACATGGCAATTGTGTGGACGATCGGACGGGTGGATAGGTCGTATTTGGCGCCTTTCTTTTCCAGATGGGCCATGCGAAAGTTTTGTTCCGAATATTTTTTATGGGTGAATTCTTCCATCGAAAACACTTTGACCGTCTGAATGCCGGAAAGAAATTCGATCAAGACAGAGGCAAAGCTTTCTTGATTTTTTTGCAGCTGGCGGGAGATTTTTTTATATTTTTTGGCGATGAGGATGATGGGTAAAACGATGAGAGGGAACCCCAGGAATGTGATGATCGACAACTGCCATGAGGTCATAAAGCAGAGCACCATTGTTGTGCCCACTGTAAATGGAGTTTGAAAATAGTTTACCAAGAACGAATTGACTCCTTCAGCGATGGCGAAAGCGTCGGTGACGACACGCGACGATAAGCTGCCGATGTTATGTTCTTGGAAGAAGCTCATTGGCATTTTCTGAATGTGTTCAAAATACTCCTGGCGCAAGTCGCGGCTGATCCGTATCGAGACAAGGCGGGTGACAAATCGTTGCCAGAACATGGCGATGCCGCCTATCACCCCGACGAAGGCCATCATAATCGCCAAATTCTTCACATTGCCGTTGAGGGGGATCACTAAGTTCACCGCGTAGATGACCCGGTCGATGATGCCATTAGGACGCAGATCGTTCAGGAATTGCTGGGTATCTTTTTTGGTGATCTCGTTCGGATTTTCGCGTGCAATCTCGCTCCAGCGCTGCTCCATCTGGGTCTTTGAAACCGTTCCCACCTCTTCAATTTGTCCATCTTTGACCGGTCCGAACAGCTCAAAAAAATCAGGTCCTTTTTGCAAGATGACGCCGTAAGAGACGACCTCCAATTGGTGGGTAAGCGTGAGTAAGAACATGCCGACAATGGCAAAGAGCATGAGCCAAAGGTGGCGGCTATGCTTAAGGGCGATTTTTAATAAAAGTCTCATGGATGGATCACTTAGGCGGCAAATTGCCCCATTTTGCGGAATTTAAGGTAACGCTGCTCGGTCAAAATGTCTGACGGGATGTGTTTGAGCAGTTCCCATTGTTCTAGGATGAATTTTTTAACGTGATGATACACCTCTTCAGGCGCGTGGTGAGCTCCGCCAAGGGGTTCGTTGATGATAGCGTCAACGATTCCCAATTTAAGCAAGTCCTCTGCATTGAGGCGCAAAGCGGCCGAGGCGGTTTCTTTTTTGCCGGCATCTTTCCATAAGATCGATGCACACCCTTCGGGTGAGATGGCGGAGTAGTAGGAGTGCTGCAACATGGCGACGACATCGCCGACGCCGATGCCGATCGCTCCGCCTGAACATCCTTCCCCAATGACCACGACGATAATGGGCGTTTTCAAACGAGCCATTTCTCTTAAGTTTTCGGCGATCGCCCAGCTGATGCCGCGCTCTTCCGCTTCCAGGACTGGGTTGGCGCCTTTCGTGTCTAAGAAGGTGACGATGGGGACTTGAAATTTTTCGGCAAGTAGCATCAAGCGGCGTGCTTTGCGGAATCCTTCAGGGTTGACAGCCCCAAAGTTATGGTAGACGCGGCTTTCTGTATCGCTGCCTTTTTCTTGTCCGATCAACATGAATTTCACACCGCCGATCCGTGCGAGTCCGCCGATGATGGCGTGGTCGTCGCTGTAGTGGCGGTCGCCGGCAAGCTCAATGAAGCTTTCACAGATATTTTTGATGTAGTCAATCGTATGTGGACGGTTGGGATGGCGGCAAATTTGCACTCGCTCCCAAGGAGTGAGTCCGGAATACACTTTCTCTTTCAACTTATCGAGTTTCTGTTCCAGGCGGCGGATTTCGGCGTTGAAAATCGGATTGTTTTGATTCTGTTTTTTCAGATGGTCAATGGTTTTGACGTACTCATTGATCTGTTTCTCATGGGGTAAATTTTCCATAGGCTCCTTATCTCGCTGCTTTTTCTTTGCCAGGCAGCTTTGCGTGATGGAAATCTTTGACCAGTTCGACAGTCGCGGGCTTTGTGATGATGATTGCAAAAATTTCCTCAATATCTTTGGTGGCTAACCGGATGCATCCATCGCTTTCATATTTGCCGATACTGGCGACTTCTTCAGCCAGCTTGCCGTTCTCTTCCGGTTTCCAGGGCACGCCATGCAGGCCAAAGCCTTTGGCTGGCTCGGTGGTTTCACCGATCTCTTTTTCAAAGGGGATCCAGCGGGTCCCGAACACTTTGATCATTTCGGTTTTTTCGCCATGGTAGTTGCCCATATTGCCGGGTTGGAAAATGGCGACTTTGTTTCCTAACGAAAACTTGCCGAGCGGAGTGAGCAAACCGGATGCTTTGGATGGGTCGACCCGTCCTAATCCGACGTCGTAAACTTTTAACAACGTTCTTTCGTTGACATCGGCATCCAGCGCATATAGCCATAGCTTGCAACGCGAAGTGTCAATGACGATGTAGAATTCAATATTTTTTTCGGGCTTAAATACATTGAATTTATTGCCATCGGCCACATCCTGTTTAAAGTAATCGGCTTTGCCATTTAGGCTGCGGGCGATGAAGTGGCGCGAAGTGTCGTAATGGGTGGCATAGTCCGATAGCCACGCTGGGCGCCCTTTTTGCCAGCTGACGCGGCTTTTGTAGGTGACTGTTTCCACAAAGGGCAGTTTGGCACCCGTGGTTGTAAAGAGTTCTTCGATCCGGTCGGCCGTGGGCAGCCCTTCGGATGATCGTGCGGTTTGGGTCATTTCCTGGGCAGTAGGTTTGGGGGGTTCGGTTTTAACGACTGTTGGTGGTTGAGGTTTTTCGTTAATGACCCTCACTTCAGGTTTAAGTTCAATCTCGACGGGTGTAGAAAGGGTTGTTTTCACCGCTGGCTTGGAAGGAGTTTTTGAAGTTTTAAAATAAGCTAAAATCCCAATCGTCAAAAACAAGAGAATGGCGAACACTACCAAGAACTTAGGCATTGTCATTTGTCACCCATTTTAATAATTAAAGTTCTAATCATAAAATAGTTGATAATATAGAGCAATGCTTGAAAAAGAAGATTTAGGACGAAATGGACAAGGGACTGGCGTTGTTTGGTAAATAACCACTGAGCCATTGAGGGCACCGAGTAAGTACGAAAAAATTGAGAAAGGTGTGATAAGCGGGCAGATCGGAGCCTAACTCCCAGTCTTACTTCTCCTCAGCGATCTCACGAGCTCAGTGGTAAATTGTACAACAAGGGCCAAGGGACTATCCATCTTTTAAATAAAAATTATTAATCAATAATTATTGAATTTTATTTTAAATATTAGTATTATTAATGTTTTGTAAATTAAAAATATAGGTTTGTTAATGGAAGCTGCTAATCATTCAACCATTCAAAAAGCGTATCAAGCCGTGGAAATGGCAAACTGGACTCCTGCCAGCCCGTACGACAAGACAACCTTTGGTAACGGACTTCCCACCGATCTTTATATAAAAATTTTTAAACTCCTTTCCGTCCTTCAACTGAACACAGCGATGCGTGTCTGCAAACATTGGTATAAAATGGGAGAAAAGAACGCAGTATGGAATGAATTTTCATTGATCCCTGCAGAAAACCTGAGCCAGATTACTTTTTCCCTCCGACAACGCTTTATTCAAGCTTGTGCAAGTTTTAAACTCATTAAAACCTCGAAATCAAGTCGGGGAGCTGCAGTTCCGTTGCCAGAGCTAAAAGATGGCGAGTCCTTTCCAAAGTATGGGTCTCAACTCAGTTATAACTTTAGAACGAGAACGTGGCGCCTGCATGCCATGGCCCAACCTCAAAACCCTTTCCTCGCTGAAATCCAGGCAAAGGAAGTCATTGGCCGCCTGTGTTATTATGTCTCGGATCATCATTTGGGTTGTTATAACCTTGAAAAGAAAGGGGTAGAATGGACCCATTTGCTACCAGGGGAAAATTCAAGAGTTCTCTATATCAAATGGATCAAAAACACACCTTGGTTTGTGATTGTTCGGGAAAAAGGAAATGTGATGGGCGCTGTGGAAATCTACGATTCTGAAAGCAAAAAACAAGCCGTGTTTCCGGATCCGTTCTATCTGCCTCAATTTGATAATTACCTGGAAAAAAATTCCCCATTCGAAAGATTTTGCAGCTGGAATCAAAATCAACTGATCATTCGCAGCATGTATCAAATGCAGTCACAGTCACTGAGTCATCCGGTTGTTTCAAGGACGTTGCGTCCGTGCGTGACCCACTATCATCTTCCTCTGTCTTTAGCTTGCCAGTAATCGAGGTGGGCGGGTTTAGCCCGGCCGGGTGCGCGTGAAGCAATTTTTGAGAACGCTTCTGCCGAATCGTTCGCCAAAACATGAAGCTCTGCTCCAGGATTACTTTCTAATGGCTTTGAACGAGAGCCCCCGGTGTTCAAACCCACTGCAGCGCCTAGATTTGCTTTGACGAAGTCGAAGGTGTTTCCCGACTCTAATAAGATTTTGCGCCGCATTTCATGAATGTCCGGAAAAACATTTTCTTTCTCTTGTTCGCGGTAGCTAGGCATCCGCCCATGCTTGTGCGCCAGCGCTAACAGCAGCTTGATTTCCGTATCGACGAGGCCAGTGCGGTCCTTGCCACTGCGGCATCCAAAGTTCGTTTTAGTCAGTAAGGAGGATAACAAGATCATCCGTGTGGCTAAGGCCGAGTAGTTGTTGTCCATGTTTTCCACGTTTTTTGAGAGACCGCTTTTAAACAGTTCGCGGGTATCAAAAAAGAGATCTACTAACTGGTCTTGATGTTTGAGTTGATTGATCAAAGCGAGTAATTGCGGAGAAGTCGCTGGGTCCGCCTCGAGCTGAGAAGCCATTTCGCTAAATGTTTTTCCCATTTGCTGCCAAGCTTTGAATTGCGCCTCTGTTTTGTCGAATTTGGACAATAGCGAAAAATTACTTTCTAGCATGGTCTGCATAATTTCCCTGCGTGTCGCAGCTTTATCAATGAGCAGCAAAAGCAACTTTTCGGCTTTTTTCTGATCTTCGACCGGAAGAGACTTATATGCTTTCGAAGTTTTCTCAATGCCGTCTTGGATTGCCTTAGTGGCATCTCTTTCCAATTTATTCCAACTTGCATTGTTCGCTTCGGTGATGCTCTTGGAAAAGGTTAAAAACCCAGGTAGCTGTTCGTTCATTTTGTTGTTCGGGATATTCATGTACCGCAAGTCTACTTTAACATGAACGGTGCGGTCGACTCCATTTTCATCGGTGAATTTAATTTGCAGCACTTTACCATTTAGGCGCTGATGGGTCGCCAAGTTTTGTTCAGCAAGATTCCGTTCATTATCAGCTGCTGCGCCGGACAGTTGATGATAAATTTTTTGACCGATATTTTTAAATGTCTCGTTCGTTGCAGCAAAATCGCGCAACACGTCTGGAGTCAACAAGTTGACTGTCGTGCTGGTCAGAACTAGAGGATGATCGGGGGATTCGGCGCGTGCCAACTCTTCAGGAGCGGTTTTGGCAACAAGCTTAGCGGCTTGTCCATTCAAGATCTGCAACACCATTCTGTCGTTGCATTGCTGTCTTTCAGCTTCATTAGCTTGATCGAATTCTACGGTGACAGCCGAGCGTGTCGCTTCAAATACCACCTCTTGGTTGCCTGTTACGCTATCTTTAATTTCAAAAGTGGTATCGAAGTAGTTTCTGGCGAACGATTCGTCCGCTGATCGATTGCAAGCTTCTTGTGAGGAGACCCCAGGTCCGGCAGCATGGAATGAGCTTACCCCTAAAAGCGTATTCGACAGGGACATGTAGCGTGAAGTCGTTTTAGTTGGATCCCACATCGGGTCTTCGTGGATAATTTCATATCTCATCCGCCCTTCGATTTTTTTGGCGTCATTGCCCAATGCAATTCCCAGTTTATAATAACTATCGGAATTGGCGGCAGAGAGACTCTTGTGATCGAGGATATATTTGGCGCAGACTTGACCTAAAGAACCTGCTAGTCTTTGAATTTCATGATGGACAGTTTCTTCGATCCCTTTGGATACTCCTTTGAATTTTGCAATCAGTTCTTTATCGGGAAGCAGTGGTTCGTTCGGGCTATCTTTGAACATCGGACTATCGACTGTGGCTTTTCGGGCTGCATCCGCGTCTTTTTTAATCGTATCAAAGTATTGCTTGGCCGTATCAAGAATCGCCGTCTTATCTTTAGGAGTCAGATTAGGGTCTTGATTGACTTTATCCACAAATTGTTGGTAGACAAACCGCAATGCACGGTCTCCTGCATCGTGAATATTGGTCATCCAAGGCAGAACATCTTGCTTGGTGTGATAAATCCATTTAGCTTCGTCGGTCTTGCTTCTTTCGATGGCGCGCTCACTCGATCCTTTTCTTCCGGAACCGGAACCTCTTTTGACACGGCTAGCCATCCCTTCGGCTGATTTGGCCAATTCCTGGCTATCGTCTCTTTGAATGGTTAATTGCTCTCGTTTAACAACCGTATCTGGTTCTAAATGATCAAAAACCGTGGATAGCATTTGATAGCGGGTGACTTCGACAGTTTCTCCAGCTTTCCCTTTTTCTTGCGTAATTCCACTCGACTCTTGGGGAGTCGTAGAGATTTGTAACATTTTTTTAATGGGATCTAGTTCCATAATATACCTAATTATGTAAGGTTTGATTATGTATTATTAATTTAATTATAACATATAAAATATTTTAAAAAAGCAAAGTCAGGTTATTTTTAAACAATTGTTTTTATGTATTTAAACGAGAATTATTAAGAAAAAAGCCTAGGATCTGCGAGCATCTGGTCTTGCGAGCATGCGCAGCATGCTTTGGGAGTGGGGCGATCTATCGCCGCTTTGGAAAGCGCACTTCGAGCGCGTAGATAAAAAACCCTATCTCTGTGGTGAAATTTTTCAAGTGAACAAGAGTTTCGCGAGGAACAAAATCGCGATCACCCAAACGATCCAATGCACCTCCTTGATGCGGCCACTGCACATTTTTAAAAGAGGATAGACGATAAACCCAATCGCAATTCCATCTCCGATGCTGTAGGTCAAAGGGATGGTGATCAGGGTCAAAAATGCCGGAATAGCTTCCGTGATATCTTCCCAACGGATATGCATCACCGGTCTGACCATCAAGGAACCAATGATAATAAGGACAGGCGCCGTGGCAAAAAGGGGAATCGACTCTGCGAGTGGAGTGATAAAGAGTGTTAGCAACAGCAAGATGGCTGTCACTACAGAGGTAAGCCCTGTTCGCCCTCCCTCGGCAATCCCAGCACCGGAATCCAGAAAGTTGGTCAGCGGTGTGGTTCCTAGAATCGCCCCGATAGATGTTCCCCAGGCATCCGGATATAAGGCCGCTTTGGCACGGGGAAGACGGCCGCGCTCATCCAAAAATTGACCTTGGCTTGCCAATGCAATGAGTGCTCCTGTGGCGTTGAACAGGGTCACAAAGGTTAGGGAAAGCGTGGCGCCGAAGGTCTCTGGATCGAGTGCCCCGAGGAGATCCATCTGTAAAAATGTGGGAGCTAGGGATGCAGGGAGCGAAAAGAAACCTTTCCATTCTGCTAATCCCCACGCTAGCGCTCCCAACCAAATCGCCAAAATTCCCAATAAAATCGCTCCGCGGATCCGGCGAGCAAGGAGCGCACCCGTCAAGATCAACCCGCCTAAAGAAAGCAGAATCACCGGATCCTTTAAATACCCCAGGCCAATGAGCGTATTTTTATTGGCAACGACAAGGCCAATATTTTTGATTCCCACAAATGCGAGGAAGATGCCGATTCCCCCGCTAACCGAGAGGCGCAAGGAGGGGGGAATCGTATTCATGATCCGTTCCCGAATGTTAAGAAAATTGAGGATTCCCAGAATGAGTCCGGCGATAAAACAGCACCCCAGTGCGACTTGCCATGAATGCCCTTCGCCCAGCACGAGCGTATAGGTAAAAAACGCATTTAAAGACATACCTGAGGCCACTACAAAGGGGTAATTAGCAAACAAACCCATCCAAAGCGTGGCGATACACCCTGTTAAAATGGTGGCGGCCATGACGGCTCCAAAATCCATCCCTGACTGCGACACGATCTGTGGGTTCACAAAAATGATGTAAGACATTGTTGTAAAGGTGGTTATGCCAGCTAAAACCTCGGTTTTTACTGTTGTTCCATGCTCTTCAAGCTTAAACCAATTTTCGATGAAGCGCAGCATTCTTTCTCCTAGTGATTTAGAATGACCTGTTTAAATTTGTAAATAAATATTTTTAGTAATGTTATAATTAAATTATGAGAATTTTTAATCATTGGTGGTAATTATGGACCCTACCCATTTCCAACAGATGCTTGGTCAAAGAGCTGCCCCTGCGGCGGCCCCAAAACAAGAACCGAATCTCATGGGATTCCTAGATAGCATAAAGGACAAGCCAGGTATAGATTTATCGCATTCCCGCCTGCAGGTTTCGGGTCATTTTGCGGGAGATGCTGGAGGCGGGGTGCCAGATATTAAAGAAGATCCCGCACATCCCGGCGACTTCAAAATGAGCATTGAGTGGAAAGTGAGGGGAAGCGATAACCAAGAATACAAATATTCTGAGAACATCACAGTTCATCTAAAAAATCCGCCGGCTAAACAAGAAGATAAACTCTTAGCCGTCTTGCTAATTGCCAAAACGTATCGGAATTCCTTCAAATCGATGGTGGAGAATCCGGGAGCAGACCTGCGCAAAAAAGTTGATGACTATAAGGCGGAACGATTCTTTAAAACGTCGAAGATGCCGACGATGGCTGATATCAGCCGGCCCGATGGACCACGCCACTTCCGCATGATGAATCAAGGGAAACCCGTCGGAACGTTTGATACAACTCAACAATCAAAATATGGATTTGGCCCTCAAACCAAATTAGAACGGATCATCTTTCAAGTGAATGTGTTGATGCAGCGGGCGCATCAACCTGGAGCTGATGTTCATACAGCTGTTCCGCCACCTGTACATCCCCAAGCACCACCCATTCACCAACCACCACCCCTTTCTCATGGGCAAGCTCCCGGTTCAATGCCAGAAGCACCCAGGACGGGTCTGCCGGTGCAAGAAACGCATATCGAAGTTGAGGCAGATTCTGATGATTTAGAGGCGCTTGCCAGAGATACCCGCCCACTATCTACAACTAAAGAAGCACAGCTTGATGAGCTCGATGCTCTCATGGACGACTTAGGCATCCCCAGGAGTGAGGGAGAAAATCCTCCAAGGGAAGTGAATATGGATGAATTTGATCAATTACTCAATGAGCTATCCCTTCCCTCTTCCACAGAAGATCTAGAGCGTGAAGTTGCATCGGAAAAACGGCAACCCATCGATCGAGAAGCCATTCAAAAACAGCAAGCGGAGCTTAGAAAACAACAGGAAGCTGACCTTGACGCCCTTTTAGGGCCTTCGGTACAGGTGAAAGCGACAGCGGGAAGGCCAAATCCACAGATGTCTTTAGAGGAGCTGGATGCCCTATTAGATTCGAGCCAAAAAAGCGGGCTGCCCCAATCACCCGTTGACCGCTATTTCGGCCAAAAGGCTATCGATACGCGCGAGGCTGAGATCAAAGCCGGAGAAAGCACTTTTGTTAAGACGCATGTGTTAGTCAGAGAACGGTATGAACAATTTGGCAAAGAAATGAAAGTTAAACTGGAAGAGATCGAAAAGAAACAAGGAAGCGAGGGAATGGAACCTATTAAATACCTTTTAGCTCGTTTTCAAGCGAACGCAGGGCGCCTTACCACTCCGACCATGATTGCCGATTCAAAAAATGAAGCTGACCGACTTGCTCAACAATTAATTGACTTTATCGAAGCCAGAAAACGAGGTGGTTAATGGAAGCAGGCAGAGCGGTTCCACCACCCATCCATTCGAGTGCGCTTCGCCCCATGGAGGCAGTGCAAAGCCAGAACCTGCTTGAAAAAATTGATGAATTAAAAGCTGGAGGAGTTGGCGAAATCAAGCGTATCGATGGCAATTTCAAAGAGATTCAGGGAGCACAAGGTGTGATCGATATTGCGACGGAAGGCGAGGGGTTTAAATTGCAGTTGGAGTGGTCGATTGAAACGGATCGCGGCATTCACAAACACGTTGAAAACTTAACTGTCACGCTGAAGCATCCGCCTTTGAATGAGAAAACACGTTACCAAATGATCCTGATCGCTGTGAAAACCTATCGGCGGATGATGAAAGCCGCCGCTAACAAAGGAGATGATGCTCCTTTAGCAAACAATAAGGTGCAAGTGTTAAAGAACTCGCATTTGATGAAGATTCGCTTGCCGACGGAAGGGGAGATGCTGCAAGGCAACTATCAAGCACGGGTCATTGATCCCGCCGGAACGCAAGAATTTAGTTTTAGCAAACCTGCCAAAGCCAATGCTGCTAAGCGAGACTTCGTTGAAATGAGCAAAAGCGCACGCATAGATCAGCAAGCAGGACGGATCTGCGACTACTATCGTTCAAGGGACGCCGAAAGATCCATTTTATTGCCGCTTGCGCCGCCTTCTCACCGCGCTACCATGGCCGAAGTCTCGACAGCGCTTCCTGTGAGTGAATTGCCGCTACACCAACCCCATCCGGAAGTGGACAAGCTGGAACAAGAGATTTTATTGGCGCATGAGCGGGATATTGCCCGTTTAGCTGATGAAATCAGAGCTTTAAAAATACAACTTGCTGAACAACGAAAAGATTTTGCCGATCTCGATCACAAAGTCGAACAAATCCGCACGATGATTACCGACCGTAAGCTCGCTGACATCGTGACGTTGATCGAAAATTTAGAGATTGAGATCGAACAATTAAAACTTAGATTTAATGTGAGGTGAACCATGCAAGCCCCGCCACCCCTATTCGGAATGCCCCCTCCGGGACAACCCCCAGGGCCTCAGCCTGGACCCCAATCGCAAAACCTGCTCGAGAAACTCGATACGATGCGCGGAATGCAGGTGCGCGATATCCGTGGCAGCTTAAAAGAAGCTGCTGCCGGGGTTATCGATGTCAAACCCGTCGGAGAGAACGATTTTAAACTTACTCTGAACTGGACAATTGATACCGATCGCGGCGCATTCTTGCATGCAGAGGAATTGACCGTGCATTTACGCAATCCTCCAGCAGACGAAAAATTACGTCTCCAAATGGTCTTAATCGCTGTCAAAACGTACCGGCGCACGATGAAATCGGCTGCTCAAAAAGGGAGTGATGATGACGGACAAATCCTCCAGCAGGAAAAGATCACAGGCTTCAAAAATTCTCACTTTATGAAAGTTTCGCTGCCAAGTGAACAAGATATCCAAAGGGGGAATTACAAAGCTCGCGTGATTAATCCGCATAATGACCATGTGGAAAAAGAACTCGACTTTGGCGTTCGCGCAACCGCTCACGATGCGGGCGGAGCGACAAAGGATGTCCGTATCGCACAACAAGCCCAACGGATTTACCAATTTCTTCATCCGCATGCGGGAAGAGGACCGGTTCCTGCAGGAGCAGGCGGCCAACCGTTTGCTGAAGTGCATTCACATGTCCCACCGAATCCTCTTTACCAAGCGCCGCCTGCGGCAATTTATTACCCGCCTCCGCCGGTTTATCAATTTGGACCTGAATTTTATCAGCAATATCCCCCTCCTGTAGCATTCGATAGCGGTTTTGTTGGGATGCCAGTTCCCTCGGCTCCGCCTGAAGAGCAGCCTTATAGTGTTGTTCCTCCGGGGGCGCCGCCTCCGTCGGAAGTGCACTCAAGAGCTGTATCGATAGAAGAGGAAGAAGAGGAGATAGCTGCTTTGCAAAGAGAGGTTGAGGATGATGAGCAAAGGCTCTTGGCTGAAGATCAAGCGCTAGATCGTATGGAAGGAGGCATAAGGGATGAGGATGAAGCCGTTGACCAAAGAGAAGCCGCAGTACGTGAGGAAGATCAAGCTGTAGATTTGCAAGAACAGAGAGGCAGAGAACAAGCGGCTCAAATTAGGGCTGCAGATGACCATCCAGCCCCGCAGCCGCCACCTCGTTCCCCTCCATCTACCGGACAAGCACCTTTAACACACAAGCAGGTTGGTAAACCCATCTCATCGCCGCTCCCACGGCCGCCTCCTTTAAATCTCCCGCCAGGTGCAGATCCTAAAAAATATGCACCCCCTCCAGAACGACAACTGCATTGGACTCGTTCTCCTCCGCCATCGGATAGTGAACTCTCAAGCCCACGGAGCGTTGGGTCGGGATTCACATCTCCACGTGAAGGTACATATCTTGAAGTGGAAGGAGAATTTACCACACAGATTACAGATAGGCATGTTGAGCAGCTGAACACGCGAATAAGGGATATAGTAGAGAAGGAAACTAAAAGATTGGGGTTTTTGCAAACGCGCATCAAACGGGAGAAAGTTGCCTTAACTCAGAAAGATCGGGATACGATTAAACAGAGAATGCAATTTGAACCTCTGGCAAAGAATAAGAATATTCAAAAAATGGAAAATGACGCGCTTAAAGCGAAAAGAAAAGCGTTCCCAAATGAAACAAAGCGACAGATCGAAGAGATTCAAAAAGATTTGGTAGAGTTGCGTTCGATTAAGCCCGATAAAACAAACTATGAAGCGCAACAACGCCGCTACGACGAGCTGACCGAAGATCTTTCTGAAAAACTAGAAAAGTTAGATGCCTATATAACAAGTGCAACAGGAATGGACAATATCAATGAGAAATTTTGAGGAGTATGTGTTAACCTGCTCAAGTTCATGAGGACATTATGACTGCACCAATACCATCCAATTTGCCGCCTGTCGGAGGCGGCTATAGACCGGAGTATGGATCGGAAGAGCCTAAAAATTTGCTAGAGAAACTCGCGGAATTAAAAGGGGATGGGATCAAGATTTTGTCTGTGCAAGGGGAATTTCAGGAGGTTGAGGGGGAGGATAATCTCATCAATATCGTGGAAACCGGACCGGGTAAATACAAATTGCATATTGACTGGACGATTGAACGGGAACGTCAAAAGCCGGTATCCCACTTTGAAGAGATTGAAGTAGAACTCAAAGAACCGCCTACCAATCAAAAGTTGTTGCGTTGGATGATCCTAATTGCCGCCACGACCTATCGGAATACGATGATTGCCGCGTCAAAGAAAACGGATGATCACCAGTACGTCGGGCAAGAAAAGGTCGGCACGATCAGAGAATCGCATCTGATGCGGGTGGATATGCCGTCCGTGTCAGAGATGAGCAAAGGGAATTTTAAGGCTAAAGTCGTGGATCCGAACAAATCGGCGGACAATCCCAACTTGGCTAATATTCGACTGATACTGTCCTCGCGGGCCGAGCAGCCGACTGTCGCGCAAGAGGCGCCATCGCCGATCGAGCCGGAAGGCGTGCATGCGGTCCATTTAGATCACATTAAAGATACCATTGATGAGACGGTTCGTGAATTTTCCCGAGAAATTAAATTGTTGCGCGAGCAAGTAAAACAAAAAACAGAAGAGATCGTCTTATCCCATCACGACATCAAAGAAATCGAAATGAAAGAAAAAGGAAAATCGAAACACGCTAAAGAGCACACCAAACAACTATGGCTTCAAGATAAAAAGAAAGAGTTTAAGAAGCAAAGTCATCATTTGTTGAATGGGATGGATGCCGATATTGAAAAACTTAAAACCTTAGAGCCAAATTCAGATAATTACCTGAAGATTGAAAAAAATATTCGGTCTTATACGCAGCACCTCGAAGATAATGTCTCCAAGTTAAAGGCTTTCCTAGCCGATCATTAACTTATTTCCCTTGCCCCTGCCCATGCCCTTGCCCGTGCCCTTTAAGAACTGCACACGGATAAAGGCAAACGGAAAAAAGATCGGGCAAGGGCAGCGGCAGGGGCACGGGAATGTGAAAATTCACCATAGGAAGATAATAAGATTATCATTATAGTACTCTTATGCACATCGTTCATATCGCATCGGAATTAGCACCCCTTGCCAAAGTGGGTGGTTTAGCAGATGTCGTGCTAGGGTTATGCCGCGAGCTGACCTGGAAAAAGTACGACGTCGATATCATCATTCCCAAATACGATTGCATGGATAGTAATGAAATCCGGGATATGGCAGTCGATGTCTACGATCTTCAGTCGTATTATAACGGCCAAATGTACTCAAACACAGTCTGGGTCGGATGGGTTGAAAATTTAAAAGTCTATTTTATCGATCCTCATCATCCCAAATATTTCTTCAATCGCAGCTGTATCTATGGCGCTGATGATGACATTGAGCGCTTTCTCTATTTTTCCCGGACCGCTGTTGAATTTTTGCACAAACGAGCGATCCAGCCCGACATTATTCATATCCATGATTGGCAGACTGCCGCCGTCGCTCCCATTTACAAAGATATCTACCAGCCCCTCGGGTTCAATAAACCAAAATTAGTCTTCACCGTTCATAACATCGAATACCAAGGACGATGTCAGACTTCGGACATTGGACGGATCGGTTTGACCGACCCCAGTTATCTCTCTCAAGAAAAATTGGGAGACCCCACCCATCCAGGCGATGTAAACCTGTTGAAGGGAGGAATTGTTTATTCAGATCACTTTACGACGGTATCTCCAAATTATGCCAAAGAGATTTTAACTTCCGAAGGGGGACGGGGATTGGAAGGGGTGATCACTCAATACCAAAATAAATTTACCGGCATTTTAAATGGGATCGATTACTCCTATTGGAATCCTGAAATTGACCGCTATCTGCCAGCGCATTACTCCATGCGCGAAATGCCCATGGATAAAAAGGACCGTAATACACTAGATAAAAAGGCTTTTGTCAAAAAGGTATTGCGCGAGCGCCTGAATTTGGATGAGCCGCACCGCCCCATTGTAGGGATCGTGACGCGGCTGGTTCCCCAAAAAGGAGTGGATCTGATCAAGCATGCAATCTACCGCACCCTTGAACTTAATGGCCAGTTTATTTTGCTTGGATCGACTCCGATTCCTAGCATCAACGCTGAATTTCATGAGCTCAAACATCGGTTTGCGGACCATCCGCACGTCAGCCTCATCTTGCACCATCAAGAAGAGCTTGCCCATTTGATCTATGCCGGTTCAGACATGTTCATTGTCCCCTCTTTATTTGAGCCATGCGGACTGACTCAACTGATCGCATTAAAATATGGTACCGTCCCGATCGTTAGAAAAACGGGAGGATTGGCCGATACGATTTTTGATGTCGATTTCTCAGGCAAGCCTTTTGAAGAGACCAACGGGTATATGTTTGATTTTCCTGACGATGAGGGGGTTGACTCGGCTTTGGATCGGGCGGTCAAATGTTGGTTTGAAGATCCTGATAAATGGCGGAAGCTCATGATCAACGGCATGAAGATGGATTATAGTTGGAACTATCCTGCCGACGAATTCATTAAAATCTACAAAGACCTAAAGAGCAAGGCTACCTAGGCGATCTTTTCGTTAAAAATGGGTTAGAAAAGGGATTGTTCTTTAGGTTCTTCCAAGAAAAGACTCCGTCGTTTAAGATGGGTGGTTATGATAAGCCTTCCCAACTTCCTTACTTTGGCGCGGATCGTCATCAGTCCCTTATTTCTTATCGTCTATTTGGGGTATGAAACGCTCCATATCAATGAACAGGTTTTACCCTTCGTCTTGCTTGTGTTATTTGTCATCTCTGAACTTTCGGATGCATTTGACGGCTATTTTGCCCGCAAATATGGGCAAGTGACCGATCTAGGAAAGATTTTAGATCCCATGGCTGACAGCATCGCGCGGATTAGCGTCTTTTTAACCTTTACTCAGCCGCCAGTCAATTTGCCGATGATTTTGGTGTTTGTCTTTATCTACCGGGATGCAGTGGTGAGCACACTCCGAACGATCTGTGCGTTGAAAGGGTTCGCATTGGCCGCACGGGCGAGCGGGAAAATTAAAGCTGTCATCCAAGCGATCGCTGCGTTGATCATTATCCTCATGTTAATTCCCTACACGCGCGGACATCTGTCGCCAGAGACTCTGCAATTCAACAGCACGCTGGTGGTGCTGATCGCAGCGGTATATACATTGTACTCTGGGGTGGACTACATTTATGCCAACCGTGAGTACATTGCCAGGATGATCCGCAATCAAGGTTCGCCAGATGCCGTATGATGTGTTAGGCATCGGCGCACCCAATCTTGATCACATTGTCAAAGTTCCCGCTGATTTTTTAACGACCCTGCCTGGTAAAAAGGAAGGGATGAAATACATCGATTATGAAGAGGTATGGAAGCTTATTCAATCGACCCATAAGCCTGAAGTCAGTGTTGCGGGAGGCAGCGCTTGCAATACGTTGAAAGGGCTCGCTCATTTGGGGCGGCATTGTGCCTTGATCGGCAGCATTGGCAACGATCCAGTGGCGCAACTCATCAAGAAGAATTTACAAGATAACTATGTCAATCCGCTGCTCGTCGAAACGCAAATTCCTACTGGTCATGTGGTGTGCTTAGTGGATCCCGATGGAAAGCGCACCTTCCGTACCTATGTGGGAGCGGGACGGGAACTTTCGGCAAAAGATTTAGAAGCGCGCCATTTTAACGACTTGCGGCTGGTGCATATTGAAGGGTATAGCCTGCATAATGGAGCGGAGCTGGTGGAAACGGCCATGCACATGGCAAAAAGAGCCGGGGCACGCGTGTCATTCGATCTTTCGGCATTTGAAATTGTTGAACAGCATCAGTCTATCATCCAACACCTGCTGGATAAGTATATCGATGTATTGTTTTCTAACGAACACGAAATCCATGCTTTAACCGGGCGGGAGGTGGCCGAAGCGGTGCGTCAGTTATCCCATCCGGGCAAAGTCATTGTGGCCTCGATCGGGCGGCAGGGGTGCTGGGTGGCAGGTAAAGGGAAGGTGAGCTGTTTTCCTGCTTACCCGAAAGAACCGGTGGACACCACGGGTGCCGGAGATCTGTTTGCTAGTGGATTCTTGCACGGCTATCTTTCCGAGGCACCTATTGAAACGTGCGCCCGCTATGGGGCCCTTTTAGGGGCAGCGGTCGTCATGGAGCATGGGGCAGAAATCCCCTTATCAAAATGGGATGCCATCCGCAAGCAGCTGTAATACGCGCACGAAGTGCGCTTTGGGAGTGCGGGCGATCTATCGCCGCTTTCATTTGCGGAAGAAAT
>JAGVLX010000134.1 GCA_020054065.1 Parachlamydiales bacterium
CAAATTTTCATAAAAAAGACGAAGCGACCTTAACATCGCTTCGTCCCTAAAGAATAACCGGAAGAGGAATTACTTGCTACTGATGGCCGAAATGACGAGCTTTAATCCGATCGCAGCGGCGGCTCCGATAAAAATCCCTGGGGCGCTAATAAATAACCCTAAAGCCAAACCCCCTAGGATAAGAACTCGGATCACCCCCTCCTTTTCGACATAGTCCTGCACATTTTTGGCCCAGCGGATTGTATCTTCGGCAAAATAGAATCCGGCTACGAGACCGACGAGCAGTCCGCCGTAAAAAGTGGAGAAAGTGGATAGAATAATCCCGACAAAGAGCACCCCTAAAGCTGCCGTATCCCACGTATTGGACTTGGCTAAGTTATAAAGTTGATCTATGTTTTCTGGCTTTTTTAACCCGCTGAAAGAGGAGGTTTTTGGCCCATTTTCCCTGATAGGAGGCTTTTGTTCTGGATTTCTAGGACCGTTAGGATTAGAAGGTTGTGTCATAGTTTGTTCCCTTGGTTTACATCACAAAAAAGACGCTTTGAACATTTATATGGCATATCCAGGGGGATCGGATCAACAACAATTTAAAACTATTTTTAACATTTGAGAGGGTTTAAACCCCTTTTATCAAGAAAAAGGAGGTAAATTTCGCATAATAATTATTTTAAAAACGCTTGAAATTAATTAACCGATTTGCTACACTTTAAATAAAGTATTTTAATAAACGAGATAGGTAGATGACTAAAAAGTGGTTAATGTTTGTAAATGTCGGTTTAGGAACCTTAGCAGGACTCCTATTACTGGCTGCCCTTTTGGTCGCATTATTCCGCCCGGGAGAAATCCCCTATCCTACGACAGCGCTTAAAAGCCATACTCTTCCTAAGAGCTCATTCGAACTGCCCAAAATTGCTTATGATGCGATCGGACAATCGTTGTTGGAGCTTAAATTTGCTCCTCTGAGCATGAAAGTTCCCGACTTGCGCCAGCTATTAATGTTCTTTGGCAAGAATGCCCGCCCTGATGCGAATACGAATGCGACGGCGTTGCATTTTGCCCTGACAGACAGCAAGAGCCAAGCATCCGTCGTTCCTGGGGAAAAACTGTATCTGATGTATGATCGCTCACAGACCCCCGCACGCTATGTGTTCAGTCCTAAAAACCAAGAAACAGCCCTCTGGCTGGAAGCTGAACAGAAAGGCAACGAAGCTGCCGTGAAGATCAGCGTCCGCAATGAAGATGGCGTCGTCATCAATGAACCGTTTGCGAATGCGCAGTTTGTGCTGCCGCAAAAAGATTTTGTCAGGCTGCAGCCCGGCAACTGGGAAATTGGGAAATTCCGCGTTGATGGAACGTTGTTAGCACGCCAAAAAGTGCGCTGGTTCGGCCAAGACCGTTTTATGGAACGGCACGGCGGAGATGAATTTAAAGAGATTCAAGGCAAGCAGCGGATTGATTTCGGCGATGAAAATGAAGGGTATTTTGCTTACCTTGGCGCTGGCGATTGCTTAATCTGGGATGGCAGCCACTGGGTGGTTGTCGCACCAGGCAAAGACACCTTAGGCAAAGATCTGATGCAAGTGAAGAAAGTTGACGAGCGGATGATCACTTTCGACTTATGGGATGCCGAAGGGAAGAATAAGATTACGCTCAATTTGCTGAAATCGACCGAGCAATGGTCGCCGCAAAGTATCCAAAAAGAGTTCAAGTTTGTTGCCGCCCGCACCCGCTCCCAATATGTGTTTGAAGTGAATGGAGAGCGTGTGTTGCTGAAGCCTAAAGATTGGTTGGTCATGACCGAAAAAGGGTGGCAGAAGCTGACGACTGCAGAAGAGATTGATGATTATGTAAACCGTAAAGTGGTCGGTCCGATGTTCGTCTTCGACGGCATCATTAAAAAGGACGACTGCCAAACGTTAAGCGGAACCTTGTTCAGCAACAACCGTGCCGAAATGGAAACGGTCGAACTTGCTGTTCCACAAGCTTGCAGCAGCACAACCGTGGTGACGATTCCGGAATCAAAGCCCGATCCGATCGAAACGGTGGCTGACAATGCGCCTGTGACGTCTGAACATCCGACTGAATAACTGAAACGTTGAACCTGCAACCGGGAATGCTTATGCTGCGCTTACTTCTTGCCTTGTTATTGATTCCTTTTACCATCGAAGCAGCCAATGCGCCCGTCAAGCCGCGCAAGGCTGCTCCCTTAGTCAGCTGGATGCCAGCTGAGGAATGGTATATCCAACTCCAAAAAGATTATCAGGCCGGGAAATTTAATGAATTTCTCGCTGAAGTCGAAGCGCGCTACCAAGCCCAGAAAGGATCGCTGCCAACCGAGAACGAACCCTTAAGCGCCCGGAAAGAAAAGCAAACCCTTGAATACTACTATCAGCTGGAGGCGTTGAAAGCCGATCGCAATAAACAGCTGGCGGACATTGCGAATGAATTTCCCCAGAGCTATGTCGGTAAAGTCATTACGGAGGCGCTAAAACCGCTCGAACCGTTTGAAATGGAGCAAGCCCATCAAGAGTACTTGAATTCAAAATTGCCGCCCTGGATGCGAACACAATTCGGCAATGGGAACGATCCTTTTGCAAAATATGATGACATCGTCCAAGAATTTGACGCTAAAACAGCTATTATCATCGAAATGCTCGGAGAAAACAGCGATTATAAAAACAAAGAGTGGCTAAACCGGAATACAGAAAATGTCAGTGCGGTGATGGCGCTCGTCAAATTAGACAAATTATACCGCCGCTGTAAAGAGCTCAATGATCAAAATTGCAAGGAACGTTTTGAAATCTTGTTAGATAACTACGACCAAAGCGCCAGACGGTTTCATGATAAAATGTTTTTAAATGCCCTAGGAAAGGGGTACATCCTTCCTTCCAATGAACCTGAGAGTAAAGTAGGGGATATCATCCGCAACTACACCGCCCAAGCTAAGATTTTAGATGCCAAATTAGGGTTTCCTATTCCTTCTAAAAATTGGTAAAAAATGGACACTTATGGACACTAAATTGTTTACTTGTCCATCTCGTCCATGTAGTCCATAATTGTCCATGTCGTCCATTTTTTTCGTTTTGTTTTCCTAACCAGATGAAGTATAATTGCACCTTAGGGAGAACTCCATGCCATTCGTTCGTTTTTTCTATCTGAGCACCTTTTTACTCACCTGTTTGATGGCAGGGTCATTGTCTGCTCAGACCATTGCCGAGAAAAAACAAGGACTCCAAAAAGGAAGCGGCGCCGATCTTGACCGGGAAACCCAAGCGCTGCTGACGAAAGTCAATCAAGAGCTCACCGAATACAAATTAGAATTGAAAGAGCTCTATGCCGAAGTTATGGTACTGCACCAACAACACGCCTCTCCCGCGCGTTTCCAATCCCTATTGCAACAGATCAATGAAGTGCGTGCCAAAATCATTGCCATCGAAAACCAATGGCGGGAAACCGCAACCACCAATGCAATGTCGGAATCGTATGCGCTTTGGCATCAGCCTGACACGAATTTGGAACAGCTGGTCATCGACTATGGCTCCCAAGATTACGTTTATTTGATGACGCCTGAAATCGGCGCACGGAAAATCAGCATCAGCTCCAATCTTCCCGTTCCGCGGGCGGCGTGGAGTGAAATGCTGGAAGTGATTCTGGCGCAAAACGGAGTCGGCATCCGGCAGATCAATCCGTTTCTTCGTGAACTGTATCTGCTAAAAGATAACAGCGCGAATTTGAATTATATCACCAATCGCCGTCAAGATTTGGAATTGCTGCCGCGCGAAGCGCGCATTGCTTTTGTCTTGTCACCCGATCCGGCCGATGTGCGGCGTATTTGGCTCTTTTTAGATAAGTTCGCTAATCCCAATTCAACGGTTCTCCAGCTGATCGGAAGGGATATTCTCATTGTCGCGCAAGTCGGCGAAATCCAAGACCTGATGAAGTTGTATGACTTCATTTCGACCAACAAAGGCACCAAGGATTACAAGCTGGTCGCGCTCAGCAAAGTCAGGGCTGAAGAGATGGCCAAGATTTTAGCGGCGGTGTTTGATCACATGGGAGCTGAAGTTCCCGGAGAACCCACTAAAGAAGGGGAAGCGCCGCGCCGCGGAACCGACAAGCTTGCTGCCATCTCGGAAGCGAATGGGTTAAAAGTGATCGTGCTGAAAAGCTTGTCTCAAGCCTTGTTCCTAATTGGTACCCGCGAAGAGATCAATAAAGCGGAACAAATGATCCACGATGTCGAAAGTCAGATTGGCGGCCGGCGCGAAAAAACGATCTACTGGTACACCGTTAAATATTCCGATCCGGAGGAGCTTGCAGACTTGCTTGAACGGATTTATTTGGTCATGGTGCAGGAGCTCACCTATCAAACTCAGGCGGTGCCAGGACAAAAAGATCAGCAAGCGATTACTCAGAATGTGGATGTCAATCCTGTGCCGGGGCCTCCCCCGAAAAGGACACAAAAGCAAATCTATGCTGAAAGCTTTTATCAAGCAGGCGACGTAGTGGTCAACCCCAGCATTGTCACTTTGGCGGGGTACGACAAGAAAAAACGGAAGCGTGATGACCGTGCAAACTTTATTGTGGATTCTAAGACCGGATCGATCGTCATGGTCGTCGAACAAGATATCTTGCCGAAACTGCAAGAGACGCTGCGCAGGCTGGACGTGCCGAAAAAAATGGTCAGGATTGACGTTCTGCTCTTTGAAAAGAAAATCTCCGACAACACCAACTATGGCTTGAATCTGTTGAAGATCGGCTCATGCGCCTCGCAAACTAACGAGTCGTGCGTATCGTTTAACGATCTGATCAAGTCCGGAGGGATCGCTGGCATCACTTCGTTCATGTTCAGTCGTGCCAAAGATGGTCATACACCTGCCTTTGACTTAACCTACAATTTCTTGCTGTCGCAAACCGACATCATGATCAATTCCAACCCCACAGTCACCACTGTCAATCAAACTCCGGCCCAGGTAGCGATTGTGGAAGAGTTTTCCATCAACACCGGTACGTATGACGTCGAAACCACCGGCGCCGTCACCCTAAAACAAGCGTTCACTCGCGCTCAGTATGGGGTGACGATGGAAATCACCCCCACCATCCATTTAGGCAATGATGACGATATGTATGGGGACTCTCCCAACTTAATCACTTTAGAAACTGATGTGGCGTTTGATACGGTGCAAGGCAATCCTACAACGCAAGACGACCGTCCGCCGGTCACCCGCCGCAAGATCACTAACGAAGTGGTGCTGGGCGATGGCCAAACATTGATTTTAGGCGGATTGCGCCGTAAAAATACCGGTGACGAGAAAGAGTCGGTTCCTTTCCTTGGCGAAATTCCTGGATTAGGAAAACTTTTCAGCACGACAACCCTTGTCGATCAAACCACCGAAATGTTTATTTTCATCACACCCACCATCATTGCCGATCCGTGCGAAGATATTGAACGGATCAAATTGGAAGAGATGATGCGCCGCCCTGGCGACGTCCCCGATTTCATGATGATGTTGAACGAATCGCGCAAACTGGAGCGGGGACGCCTATTCTCGCAAACCTTGAAAGTCCTGCTCGGCCGCGAACAAGACGAGTACTTTGAGACTCAAGTCGGCTGCTGGCCCGACAGCTATGCAGAAGCATGGATGGAAACACCCTGGTGCGCGTGTGGTGAGTACGATGGAAGCTAAAGAGTGGTGGAATAAAGGTAAAGCGTATCTCGATAAGTTGCGCGGCAAAAAACCGCCAACCCCGGAAGAAGCGTATGAGGAGCATCCGGAAGGCTCTGAAGCGCTGCCGATCGGCGAAGAATTGGCCCGGCAAGGCGTTTTGGGAGGGGATGATGTCAATATCACACTGGCCCGGCAGCTGGGGGTGCCAGTTTATGAACAATTGGACGACATTACAATTCCGCGTGACCTTTTCAAAAAAGTCCCTTACTCGTTTGCCAAAAAGCATCTGATCCTGCCGATTAAAGAAGAAAACGGGGTAATTCTGGCCGCGCTGGCCGATCCCTTAAACCTTGAGCCTTTGGAAGAATTGCGCCTGATGCTGGACCGCGAGATCAAAGCGGTCTATAGTCCCAAAGACACGATCATTCAAGCGATCAACGACTGCTATAACAAAGAAACGGGCGCTGCCTCGCAAATGATTGCCGACATGCAAGAGCAAAGCGAAGATGGCGGCTCGGAAGTGGTTGAAGTATACGACTTGCTTGATGATGCCAAAGGGCAGGCGCCGATTGTCAAACTGCTGAACTTAATCGTCACCGAAGCGATTCAGCAAGGGGCTTCTGATATCCATTTTGAACCATTCGAAAATAGCATGCGTGTACGCTATCGCATCGACGGTGTGCTGCACAACCGGCATGCGCCCGCGACCGAATATCAAGCGCAACTGATGACCCGCGTCAAAGTGATGGCCAAGCTGGATATTGCCGAACGCCGCTTGCCGCAGGATGGACGGATCAAGTTGAAGATGGGGCGGCGCGAAATCGATTTCCGGGTGAGTACTGTACCTGTTTCAGGCGGCGAACGGATTGTGATGCGTATTTTGGATAAAGGCAACGTTGTCCTGGGATTGGACCGGATGGGAATGCTCCCTAACATGTATGAAGAGTTCAAACGGCTTATCCACCTTCCAGAAGGGATCGTCTTGGTCACTGGCCCCACCGGCAGCGGTAAAACGACTACTCTCTATAGCGCTATCCACGACCTTTACGATGATGAAATTAATATCATGACCATCGAAGATCCGGTGGAGTATAACCTCAAAGGGATTGCTCAGATCGGCGTACAGCCTAAAATCAATCTCGACTTTGCCATGGGACTGCGCCACATTTTGCGTCAAGACCCAGACGTCATCATGATTGGGGAGATCCGCGACAAAGAAACGGCCGAAATTGCCATTCAATCCTCATTGACCGGCCACCTCGTGATGAGCACTCTACATACAAATGACGCCCCTTCCGCCATCACCCGTTTGGTCGACATGGGCATTGAACCCTATTTGTTATCGTCGACGATTGTGGGTGTCCTGGCCCAGCGCCTTGTACGCCGCATCTGTCCCGATTGCAAACGCGCCTATATCCCAACCGAGAAAGAACTGCAAAGCGTCGGATTGCGCTTAGAAGATTTGCCTGAAGGAAAGCTTTACCGCGGCGAAGGCTGCACGGCTTGCTACGGTTACGGATATCGCGGCCGCCACGGGATCTACGAATTGATGACTGTCAATAGCGCCCTGCAAACTCAAATTGTCAAAAGCCCCGACGCTAATGCCTTAAGACAAATGGCACTGACCCAAGGGATGGTGTCGCTGCGCGAGCATGGAGCCGACCTAGTCAAAAAAGGAATCACAACGGTGACGGAAGTGTTGCGCGCTGTGCGTGCTGTGGAAGAGGGATAGCCATGCCACTGTTTGAGTATGTCGCCTATGACACAATGGGAAAGAAGCAAAGCGGTGTGGTTGAAGCCCCTACCGAGCGCGAAGCCAAAGAGAAGCTGCGCGCAAAAGGGATGATGGTCAGTAAAATCGGAGTCAAAACCAAAGGCTCCTCAAAGCAAAATCTGACTGGTGAAAACCTGCTCGCCTTTACCCTTCAGCTGTCGCAGCTCGTGAATGCGGGCGTTCCCCTCTATGAGAGTTTAGTCGCCATCGAAGATCAATCCCAACGGGAACCGTACCATCGGGTATTAATGAGCTTGTGCGATCAGATTAAAGCCGGTTCTTCCTTGTCGGATGCGATGCGGGCCTACCCGGAAAGTTTTGACAAACTTTATTGCGCGATGGTCAGTGCCGGCGAAGCATCTGGAGCTTTGGGACTCGTTTTAGAACGGCTGACCCAGTTGCTGACGCGCCAAATGCGTTTGAAGCGGGAAATTACCACGGCGCTTACCTATCCCATGATTTTGGGCTGCTTTTGCTTGCTGGTGATTGCCCTCCTGCTAGGTTTTGTGGTGCCTTCGATTGAAGGGATTTTTGAGGGACGTCAGCTCAACGGTTTTACCGCATTTGTACTGGGCGTTAGCCATATCTTTCGCACCTATTGGTACATTTACATTCCGGTGATCATCGGTTTAATCATCGGCGCGGTATACAAATTGAGAACTCCCGAAGGACGCATTTGGATCGAAAGGATCTCTCTCAAAATCCCCCTCATTCGCACGCTTGCCGTCCAAGCGGCCATCGCCCGGTTCTCCCGCACCATGGCAACCTTGCAGCAAGGCGGGTTAACGATGATCGATTCGCTGCGTTTGTCGACCGGCGTCATGCGCAATGTGGTGCTGGAAGAGGAG
>JAGVLX010000030.1 GCA_020054065.1 Parachlamydiales bacterium
TCTTTGATCCAGGATCTTAAGGTTGTCTTTGAACTTTTAGGCGAGATTTTTTCTAAGGCAGCCAGTAAAGGCATGGAAGAATCGGCAATTAATTTCATTGTATGGTACAATCCAACTTACTAACGATTAATATGATGATAAGTATAACAATTCTCACAAAAAATAGTGCAAAATATCTGCCGCAGGTATTGTCTGCTTTGCGTTCTTTTGAAGAAGTGGTGGTGTACGATACCGGTTCGACGGACAACACCTTGGAAATCGCCCATCAATATTCAAATGTGACGATTCATGAAGGGCCGTTTGTGGGGTTTGGTCCAACCCATAACCATGCGTCTGAAACGGCCAAATATGATTGGATTTTGTCAATCGATAGCGATGAGGTGGTGACGCCGGAGCTTGCAGCAGAGATCCATAGTTTGGAGCTGGACCCTCATCAAGTGTATGCGATGCCGCGTCATAATTACTATAATGGGAAGTGGATCAAATCGTGCGGGTGGTATCCCGACCGTGTGATTCGCCTATATAATCGCAAAATGACTTGTTTCAGCGATGCCAAAGTGCATGAAAGCGTGCTGGTTAAGGATCTGCATGTGGTGAAGTTGAAATCACCTTTAATCCATCACTCTTATGCGAATACAGCTGACTTTTTGCAAAAAATGCAATCGTACTCCGAGCTGTTTGCGCAGCAAAATAAGGGAAAAGTGTACTCCTCGACGGCCAAAGCTTTTTTACGCGGTGTATTCACCTTCTTTAAAAGCTATATTTTGAAAAAAGGGTTTTTGAACGGCCCGGAAGGGTTTCAAATTTCGATCTATAACGCCAACACCGCCTTTTACAAGTATCTAAAGCTCGCCGAAAAAAACCGCGAAGATTAAATGGACAGATGGACGATATGGACGGAATGGACTAAATGGACGACATGGACAAAAGTTAAATTATTTTGTCCATAGCGTCCATTTAAAATCCGAGTTGGCGGTAGATCGCTTCCATGTCATCCAGGGTGCGGTCGAAGGTGTATTTCTCTAAAACAAGTTCGTGCGCATGTTGTCCTAACTGCTGACGCACGGCTGGCTGTTCTCCTAAATGCTTTGCCCAGTTGGCAACCTGTTCGGCGTTGTGCGGGTCTACCAAAAAACCAGTCTTGTCATGAAGGCACACTTCGCGCAATCCGCCCGTGCGGGTGGTGATTAACGGTTTTTTGAAATAGGCGGCTTGCAGGGAAGCTTGGCTAATCCCCTCGTGGGCAGTGCTTAGCAAGAGGAAGACATCCAATGCGGCTAAAGCTGGCAAGGGGTTGTCTAAATGCCCGGTAAAGATCACTTGTTTGTGCAATCCAAGCCGCTCCCACTCTTGTTTAAAATAGTGTTCGGCGGTCCCGCCGCCGACGACAACCCATTTCAAATGGGGAACATGCTCGAGTTGTTTCGCGGCTTGCAGCAGGGTCATAATCCCTTTCCAGGAACGCAATACACAAACCGATCCTAAGACACAATCGGTGGGTTTAAGGCCCCATTTTTCACGGAACGCTTCTCTTTCCTTTTCTTCTACGCTCATCTTGGCCGGGTCGACTCCGGTGGGAATCGATTTGCAGCGGGTCGAATCGATTTTAGCTTGGTTCACGATGATCTCTGCCACTTCTTGGCAGGTTGTGGCGGTGAAATCGGACAACCAATTGTATAACAAACGGCTGTTAAGTCCCGGTTTGATCGGGGTTGACAAATGGCGCGTACGGATCACTTTGCGTCCGGTTAAACGCGCAGCAACCCCTCCTAGCCATCCATCGGCAGAGGAGTGCGTATTGACGATATCCACTTGCTGTCTACGGATCCAACGCTGCAGTTGATACAACGCCAGCGGAGCTTTACGAATTTCCAACGGCATCTCGGCAACTGGGAACCCGGCTTTTTGGGCACGTATACCCAGCTGTGCTCCATGTACAACCGCAAATGACACGGTATGCCCGCGCTGCCGCATCCCTTCCGCTTCGCGCAGAATCCGAATTTCCTGTCCTCCCCAGCCCGTGGAGGCTTCGGTATGTAATAGCTTTACCACAACTGTTCCTTTTGCAAATGGTGCAAGATCCGGCGGTGTCCTGATGAAAACGGCAGCTTGGCCACTTCTTCGCGCCCGAGCCACTCGTAACCTGCCACCGGTTTTATCTGTGTGCTATGATAAAGAACTGGCAGCAGCTTTACCCGAAAGCGAGTGAACGCATGCTCGAATTCAGGCAGGGATGCCACTTCACGCGTGGCGAGGTTGAAATTTTTTTTGAGCAAACCGGCTAAAGCAGTGGTCGTGATGCCGCTCGCTTCCACTTCAAAATAGGGAAATTCATACAAATCGGTCATGATCGACCCTTTTTCTCCCTTTTTGACTAATAAACGGTTTTGACTGATCACAACGGCTACCGAGCGGAACAACTGTTGATATGAGACTGATTTTCCTTTTATAGGAAGTTCATGTTCAAGCTCTTGCGCTAATGCCGCGCAGTTCGATCGCAAAGGACATTTTTGACACTGAGGGGTGCGGGTACAGATCGTCGCTCCCAATTCAATTAGCGCTTCATTGAAGGCTCCCGGATCGTTCTGTGGAACATTCTCCTCGGCAATTTGACGTAAGATTTTAATTGAAGAGCTTTTAGAGATATCTTCCCGATACGCGAAAAACCGCGCCAAAACTCGCATCACATTCCCATCGACCGCCGCCGCTTGTTTTTGAAATGCCAAGCTCAAGATCGCGCCAATCGTATAGGGGCCAAGCCCTTTGATCAGTTTAAGCTGGTCAGGAGTAGAGGGAATCTCCCCATTAAACCGCTCGACAATCGTTTGCGCTCCCGCATGGAGATGGCGCGCACGGGAGTAGTATCCGAGCCCTTCCCAAAGCTTAAGTACCTCATTAATAGGAGCTTCCGCTAGATCGTGGACTGTGGGAAAACGTTTGAGCCACCGTTCATAATAGGGGACAACAACCGCGACCTGGGTTTGCTGCAGCATCACTTCGGAAATCCAAATTTGATAGGGGGTCGGATTGCGGCGCCAGGGAAGATCCCGTTTGGCTGATTGGAACCAGTGAATGAGTTTATGGGAATCGATCTTCTGCATAACGTTCGGTAAAACCATGGCATAAGGCCCTATTTATTAGCACTATTTTCGATTGAGAATAAAGGGGTTTGAATTTATGATTTTCTATCAAAATCTATTATCATAAGACAATTACAAGAGTTTATACGTCACAAAATAGTAAGGGGTTCAGATGAGGTATTTGGAAGAGCTAAGGGCACGCGTTGAAAGTAGCGACTTTCCTAAGTTCATGCAAATTTGGGAAGAATATGTCCATGGCGACCGGGTGGATGTTGAAGAGTTCAAAGCGATTTTAAAAATGATCAAAGCATCCGACTACGCCAAACCTTTCGGCAAATATGTTGAGTCAGCCCTTCCTCTTCTTAATTTAATCGATACCGAAGAAAATAAATTCCAAGTGTTAAAACTCCTCATTGATCTTCAAAATACGAACTCGCCGCTGTTAGCGGATATCTCCATGAGTGCCCTGGAAAAGAAGTATGGGCAGGAACCGCAATTCAAAGACCGCATCCGTTTAGTCGGGCTGCGTTCGCGCGATAACTTCCAAGGCGCCATCTCGAGCTATGAGCTATTGGCCCATATGAGCAAAGGCAAGTATGTTTTTCATACCGGAGGCTGGGGCGTCGGCGAAATTGTCGACCTCTCCGCGGTGCGCGAACAAATTGTCGTTGAATTTGAAAATGTCGGTGGGCGCAAAGACATCTCCTTTGAGAATGCCTTCAAAACCCTGATTCCGATCCCTGACGATCACTTCTTAGCACGTCGTTTCGGTAATCCGGACGATCTGGAAAAAGAAGCGCGCGAAAACCCCCTGCAAGTGCTGCGGCTGCTGCTTCGCGACCTTGGGCCTAAAACCGCTTCCGAGATCAAAGATGAGCTATGCGACTTAGTGATCCCTGAAAAGGAATGGACCAAATGGTGGCAGGGCGCCCGCGCTAAATTGAAAAAAGATACCTTTATCGAGTCACCAAACAATCTAAAAGACCCCTTTAACCTTCGCACTTCTGAAGTGACTCACGAAGAGCGGATGAAAAAAGAGATCTACGGCAAAACCGATGAGATGGAGATTCTACAAACCTCCTACAACTATGTGCGCGATTTCCCCAACATGCTTAAAAAAGAAGATGTGCGCCAGTCGATCAAAGAAAAAGTGGCAGGGTTGTTGAATAGTTCCAGCCTGACGCCTGACCTAGAGCTGCAAATCGCGATTTTCTTCGAAACCCTGTTAAATGAGAAACTGCCCGGCAAGTCGATCGAGCAGATCATCACGCAGTCCAAAAACATCTCTGATGTGATTGATGCGATCGAAATTGTAGCGTTTAAAAAACGGGCCCTCCAATTCGTGAAGCAATATCGTCAAGATTGGCCACAGCTTTATCTAGAAGCGCTTTTTCATATCGACCAGTCGACAATCAAAGAATTTCTGGTGAAAGAGTTGAATCAAGGGCAAACCGCTCCCATGCTTCAGAAAAAAATCCATGACCTGTTGAAAGACCCCGCCCAATATCCTGAAATGTTTGTCTGGTATTTCCAACAAATCTTGGATGATCATTCCATTCCTTATGGAACGAAGCAAGGGCAATGCGAATTTTTGGACGGTTTATTGGTGCTGCTCAATAAAATCGAGTCCCGCTCGCCGTACAAGGACCTAGTTAAAAAAATCTACAACCTGCTCTCCGGCAAACGGTATGCGGTGGTCAGAAAGCTGATCGAAGGCAGCTCGGTTGAATTTTTGAAAGAGTTTTTGCTCCTCAGCTCAAAATGTCAAACCTTTAACGACCATGATTTAAAAATCCTCCGTTCCTTGGCAGAGGTCGTGCAGCCCTCCTTGGGATCGAAAACAAAGAAGAGCGCTAAAACCGATCAGAATGTCATCTGGACATCTGAAGAAGGGTATCTCAAAACCCAGGACCGCATCAAACACATCGGCACGATTGAGATTGTCGATAATGCACGTGAAATCGAGGCGGCGAGAGCGTTAGGCGACCTCCGCGAAAATTCCGAATATAAGTTTGCATTGGAAAGACGAAATCGCTTACAAGGCGAGATGAAAATGTTGTCTGATCAGCTCCATAAAGCACGGGTGATTACCAGTGAAGACATCAGTCCGGATGAAGTGGGCGTGGGCGCTGTGGTGGATCTGAAAGATAGCCATGGCAAAAAGGTGACCTATACGATCCTTGGACCTTGGGATGCTGATGCGGAAAAAAATATTTTGTCGTTCCAATCGAAGCTTGCCGAATCAATGATTGGTTTGAAGGAAGGAGAATCGTTCCAATTTAGGGATGATGAATATACGGTAGTGGGGATCAAGCCCTTCTATAAACTCTTATAAGATTTAACGCAGAGGCGGAGAGTCGGAGAGGCGCAGAGCAAATTGAGAATTCTAAAATTAGGTTAGTAATCAATTTTGACAAAGGCCTCATGGATATAATTGAACAGGATAGTCAATGATTTATTCCTTCGTCTCTCTGACTCTCCGTCTCTGCGTTAATCAACGGTAAGAACGATATAGGGATGTTAATTTGAATGGAAATCGTCATTGCCTCGCTCAACCTCCATAAAGTACGCGAATTCAGGGAAATGTTGCGCGCGTTAGGGGGCTTTGATATCCTTTCCCTTCACCATTTTCCCGACTATCAGCCGCCAGCCGAAACCGGTAAAACCTTTAAAGATAACGCTGTTCTGAAAGCCGTCCACGCTGCCCAAACTCTAGGAAAGCTTGTCTTAGCGGATGATTCCGGTTTGGTCGTACCGATTTTAGATGGCGAACCGGGTGTATTGTCGCGGCGGTATGCTGGCGAAGATGCCACCGACGCGGATAACCGGCGCAAACTCCTCAAAGCCCTAACCGGCAAGGGCAACCTGCAGCGCTCTGCCTATTTTGAATGCTGCATTGCCTTGGCCGATCCGAACGGACTCAAAAAAGCAGTCACCGGCCGCTGTGAAGGAGTGATCACGACCGAAGAACGAGGCGGCAATGGTTTTGGCTACGATCCCATTTTTATGAAACATGATTACGACAAAACCTTCGCCGAGTTGGATGAGGCGGTGAAAAACCGGATCTCCCACCGCGGCAAAGCGTTTGCCAACCTTGCTCTCGTCTTGGAACCATTAGTTCCCGCA
>JAGVLX010000121.1 GCA_020054065.1 Parachlamydiales bacterium
CAGCTGACGGAGCAAGTGCGTCAGCGTCCCTATTCTGTTGTGCTGTTCGATGAGATTGAAAAAGCGCATCCGGATGTGATGGACCTGCTCCTTCAAATTTTGGAAGAAGGACGCCTGACTGATTCGTACGGCAATAAAGTGGATTTCCGCAATACGGTCGTCATCATGACCTCGAACATTGGGGCGGACTTGATCCGGAAAAGCACCGAGATCGGGTTTGGAGCCAAAGAGGGGTCGCTCGATTACGATACGATCAAAGAGAAGATCGAGGCGGATGTCATGAAGAAGATGAAGCCCGAGTTCTTAAACCGGCTCGATAACATGGTCATCTTTAAACCGCTCAGCAAAGAAGACCTCATGGAAGTCATCAAACTGGAAGTGGATAAATTGCAAGAGCGCATCTCGGTGCGTCAAATCTTTATCGAACTCGATGACAAGGCGAAAGAGTTTCTCATTAACAAAGGGTTCCAGCCCGAGATGGGTGCCCGTCCGCTGCGCCGTAAGATCGAAGAGTACCTGGCAGATCCGTTGACGGATAAGCTCTTGACTCATCCTAACGAAGGGCGCCGCTATAAGGTGACCTTAGCTCCGAATGGCAACGAGCTACAGTTTGATGTGATTGAGACCTTGCCGATCGTGCAGCCGCCCAAAACACCTAAGGCGTCTACGGCTCCCGCAGCATAAACAAACAGGATAGAGGCAATAAACAAAGAGGACCAGAATAGCCAGGATAAGATCGTATACTCTTATCCTTGCTTATCCTTGTTTCTATCCTGGTCATCTTGGTTATCTTTGTTATGTAATCGATGAGAACATACCCCATTCACCATATTGATGCTTTTACTGATAAACAGTTTGGCGGTAACCCGACAGTTGCTGTTTTTCATGCGGACACCTTAGCTGAACACGAAATGCAACTGATTGCGCGGGAAATGAATGTCCCTGAAACCAGTTTTATTTTGAAGAGTCAAAAAGCAGATTTTAGGCTTCGTTATTTCACCCGGTCAGGAGATGAGGTCAGATTTTGCGGACATGCTACGGTAGGGGCATTATTTGCCTTAGCTAAAGAAGGGCAGTTTAAGGTGGAAACAAACGCCGGGGTGTTGGAGATGGAGGTGCAACACGATTCAACCGGCAACATGAACATGGTATTCGCTTGTACAAGCACAGATTTTGTTCCGGCGTCCTACACGCATGATCAAGTTGCAGCGGGTTTAGGAGTTTCTAAACACCTTCTAGATCAGGCGAAGCCCATTTGGTGGGAAAAAAATAATCAGTATCTCTATTTTGCTGTGCCTTCTCTAGAGCAATTAAAACAATTGGAACCCGATACGGCGAAAGCAACAGAATTTTGCCGCCAAGGTCAAATCATTGTGATTTGTGCGTTGACTCCGCACGCTTTTGAATCGGGCCATCATATGCATGTACGCGGGTTTGCTCCCTTAGTGGGGATTCCTGAAGATCCTGTGACAGGTTCGATGCAAGGCGGGATGGTCGAATATGCGTTAAAAAACCATATGGTCCCCAGGGAAACCAAAATGATTATCTCTGAGCAAGGTCATTTCATGCAGCGGCCAGGCAAAGCGATCATCGAAGTGCTTTCCCAACAGCCATTCCGATCCCGGTTGCATGCCCAAGCCACCCATGTCTTCTCTTCGGAACTCACCCTAAAATAAAAAGACGTACAAAAACAGCCTGCTCTTGTACGTCCTGTTATCGGTTCTAAGTGGGTTACTTATTTTTGATGATAGCTGTCGTACAGCTCATCTTCTTGAATGGTAGTGTTGAAGTGCTGTTCGTCTTCGTTATATTCTTGGATGAACTCGTTTTGATATAAATCGTATGGATCTTCTACTTCAATTGTTTGGGGTGCATTTTGCTGCACTTGGGTGGTTGCTGCTGGCAGATGAGCTAACGGGAAAACTAGCATGCTTAACGCTAAGATACGCAGGATGTTCATACACATCACCTCCATATCTCCATGCTAAGAAAAGCGTTAAATAAAAGCGAGGATTACTCGTGGCCGGGGTGGGAGATTCCGGATTCCCATTCTTTAACGTATTCAAGTAATTGATTTTTAGTAGGATGTTTCTCAAGCAGCGCTTGCGTCTTCGGCAATTGGGTCAAATGGGCTAACTTTGCCAGCAGGTGCAAGTGGTTTTTTTCGCAAGAGCTTAGGAGGAAGAAGAGGGTATGGACAGGCTTGCCGTCAAGGGCGCCATAGGCGATCGGTTTGGCGGGAAAGACGACCGAGATAGAATCGTGCTTCAAATTCGCTAAAATTTCCCGTGGGTGGGGAACCGCGATTCCGCGATTGACGGAGGTGGACATTAATTTTTCGCGGTCTAACAAGAGGTCGCCGATCACTTCAGCATCGAGTCCGAGTTCTTTCGCAATGGGTTTGATTGCGTTGAGAATCAGTTCTTCTTTGGTGCTTCCAGGAACGTGGTTGAGAACCAGTCCCTTGTGAATTGCGCGGTAGAGGCTGAATTGTTTGATCCCGGTTTTTTGGGACACAGACGGTTTTTCCTGCAGCTCGATGCGTGCGTTCGCACTAAAGGCAGGAGGTTCTTGGCTATGGCCTAATTTGTGGCGCATCACCCACTCTTCGATTTCGATTAAACTAAAGCGGTATTGGTGGTTAAGGCGGTAGGCGGGGATTTTTCCTTCGGATAGCCAGCGGCGGATCGTTGTCTCTGAGACATTCAACAAATCTGCAACATCTTTGATTTTGAGATCCATGAGCGTTCCCCTTTTTTCGAATTTTTCGTCCCCATGCCCGCGTGCGCTTTTTATTACTTATAAATTAACCACAGAGACACAGAGGCACAGAGAAGAAAACTAATAAATAGTTACAAAATTCTTTCAATAATTTCAAAAATATTCTGCTACTAAAGCAATCTGATAATTTTATATTTTTTTTCTCTGTGTCTCTGTGGTTGATTTTTGTCTTTAAATTTCAAAAGCCTTTGAATAATTTGATCACCTCTTCGGCAGACCCTGCATTGACAATTTTTTTGCGTCGTTCTTCATCTTTGATGGCAAGGGTCAGGGCCGATAAGATCTGCAGATATTCGGTTTGCTTATCGTCTGGTCCTCCAATCAAGAAGACTAATCTCACAGGCGTGCCGTCCAGAGAGCTCCAGTCGACTCCTTCGCGTAATACGCCGACCACAATAAAAAAATCATTAAACTCATGTTGTTTGGCATGGGGAATTGCCACCCCCATTCCAATGCCGGTCGTGACAATCTTTTCACGGTCGATGATTGCTTTAAAAAATCCTTGAGCGTCTTTCAAGCGGCCGGAGTGGGACATCACATCCACCAATTGATGGATCACAAGATCCCGTTTTTTGGCGTCAGTGAAGACCACTTGCTTACTGTCAAGAAACTTGGATATTTTTACCATAATCTCTAATTAGTGAGTTCCGGTATGCCCAAAGCCGCCAGCTCCCCGTTTTGTATCTGCCAGATCTTGAGTCAATACAAAATTGCCCCGCACATAAGGCGCGACAATGAATTGAGCGATACGCATCCCTGGGGTGACGACAAAATCGTTCTTTCCGTGATTGATCAAGATCACTCCTATCTCGCCACGATAGTCGGAATCGATGGTTCCGGGAGTATTCAGGACGGTAATTTGATGCTTTAAGGCGAGTCCGCTGCGCGGACGGATTTGGATTTCATACCCTTCGGGGATGGCGGTTTTCAGTCCGGTGGGAATGAGGGCGCTTCCACCGGCCGGAATCGTGATCGGTTGAGCGATTGCAGCTTGCACGTCGGCTCCCGCGGCTCCATGTGAGGCGTAATGGGGGAGTTGATCCGGATTTTGGGCGAGCGTGGGGATGGTGATTTCTAATGCTTCTTCCAATGTCATATCGGTCATAGGTTAAGAATGGGTGAGTTTTTTTGAGGGTTTTTTTGGCTCGTCTTCCAGCTCTTCGTCAACTTCTCTTTCATTGCCTGAAAGGAAGGCAACCACTTCTGTGAGTTTGCCCTTGAGCTCGTGCCTTTTGACAATACAGTCTATCATTCCATGTTTCAAGAGAAATTCCGACTTTTGGGCGCCAGGCGGTAGCTTTTGCTTGATGGTTTGTTCGATGACGCGGGGGCCCGCGAAGCAGATCAAGGCGCCTGGTTCGGCGATGATGACGTCGCCTAGGGACGCAAACGAGGCGGTGACACCGCCGGTGGTCGGGTTAGTTAAGACGGAAACGTAGGGAAGGCGTGCGGCATCTAACTTAGCCAGAGCGGCTGACGTTTTAGCCATTTGCATCAAAGAAAGGATCGATTCCTGCATGCGGGCTCCGCCGGAGGAAGAGACAATCACGACTGGCAGGCGGTGGGTGATCGCGTGTTCGATGAGCAGGGTGAGCCGTTCTCCCACGACCGATCCCATCGAGCCGCCCATGAAATTGAAATCCATGACCCCCAACGCGATGGGTTGGGAGGCGAGCAAGCAAGTTCCGACGATGATGGCATCGGAGCGGGCTGATTTTTCTTTCGCCTCTTTCAGGCGCTGGGCATATGGTTCGGTGTCGACAAATTGTAGGGGATCGGTGGATTGGATATCGAAGAATAGTTCGTGGAAAGAACCTTCATCCGCGATTTGTTTGATACGGTCATCGGCGGGGAGGCGATAGTGATAGTCGCATTTGGGGCAGCAGTTGCTGTTTTGTTCGAGTTCGTTAGCGTGAATCAGTTCGTTGCAGTGCGTGCATTTCAACCAGCCGCTGAAACTATCTTTCTTGGATGATTGGACTTTAATTTTGGGTTTATCGCGCGAAAATAATCGTAATATTTTTACCATAAATTATTCCTAATTAATTGCATAGAATCATAAACCCATTAGATTTATTAATCAAATTATTATTAAAAAGAGCCAGGACTCCCAAGACACGCGACAAATCATTTAGGTCGTGTGTGTCCTGTGAGTCCTGGATGTCCTGGTCCTGATATTATCCTTTTTGAGCGTTGGCGTACCGTTCGGCGACGTTTTTCCAGTTGACGACGTCCCAAATTGCCTTCAAATAGTCCGCGCGGACATTCTTATATTGGAGGTAATAGGCGTGTTCCCAGACGTCGATGCCTAAGAGAGGGATGAGATCCTTGGTGCTTAACGGATCTTGATTTTCGCAGGTCACAAACTTAAGTCTTTTCGATTTTTTACAGTAGCCTAGCCACCCCCAGCCTGAACCTTGGATCGCCCCTGTTTTGGTGTTGAACATCTCAATAAAATCTTTTAATGAACCCCATTCCGCTTCGATCGCTTTGGTGAGATCGCCATCGGGAGGGGTGCCGCCACCCGCTTTTTTCGGGGCCAAATTGGTCCAGAAAATGCTGTGGTTGACGTGGCCGCCGCCGTTGAATTTGATGGCGGATTGCAGGGCGATCATTTGAGCGACGTCGTTATTTTTTTCCGCCTGCTCTAGTTGTTCAAGCGCTTTATTCAAATTATCGACATACGCCTTATGGTGTTTGTTGTAGTGCAGATTCATGATCTCGGCACTGATCACCGGCTCAAGGTCTGAAAGTTCGTACGGCAGTTTGGGAAGTTCAAATTTTTGAACCATATGCACTCCTTGGTTTTTATTTTTTTGTTTTTCACCTATTTTCCAAAAAAGGATCTATATTAGCAATTTGAATCCCGAAGCCATTCATCCATGACACTTAAAGTAATTTATTATAAAGGTTGTGGAGGGTTATTTTTGTTGAGTAAATATATTTAAATGTTTCACATTTAGCAAATTAATAATTTTTGGGAATTGATGAATAGTATAAGTTTCGCAGATTTGTTTTTAAAAAGCGGAACAAATTTGATTTTAAGTTTTGGCGCAACAACTGCTGTAAAAGTGGGTTACGCCATAGCGTCAGCCGTTGAGCAACATTTTAGCCATTCAATGGTTAAGGATTTCAGAAATTTCGGTCTTATCTGTTCTATCCTTGCGGTTAGAGAATATTTCCCAGCCACCAAACCGTTTAGCAATCGAGAACTTTTTACCATTCTAATAGGAGACGCGGCGGCTGCAGGAGTTGGTTGCATCCTTTACAAGTGTGTCGATACGAGTAAGCGTGTAAACAAGTTTATTGTCGGAGTTTTTGTATTAATATCAGGCATACCGTGTGAGTTTCTTACCTTGGGGGCACTTACTAGTTACACATATAAACCTTTTGTGAATACATTCTTTCTCGCGGTGAATCTATGGGCGTGGGACACGGTGAACCCTTATAAAGAAGGAGGCCTTATGGCTCTAAGAACAATCACTGGATTAGCGCCTCAGTAAATTTTATTATTTTAATCCTGCTAATCCTGTCGCGCAGCGATCCTGTCTATCCTGTTAATTTGTCTTTTGAAATGTTAACGCAACGCCTGTTCGATGGCGTCGTCCACAAACTCAACCGCGTGGATCGCGATCTTTTTGCGCAGCTCTTCGGAGATGCCGCGCAAATTGTTTTTCGGCAACACCACCTTTTTGAACCCCATGTGAATCGCTTCTTTGATCCGACTTTCGGCGCGCGGGATGCTGCGGATCTCGCCGCCCAAACCGACTTCGCCCATCACCAACGTTTCAGGATCCAGCATCCGGTTGCGTAATGAGGATGCGACGGCCAAAATCACTCCTAGATCGACTGCCGGTTCAGTGATTTTGAGGCCGCCGGCGATCGAGACAAACACATCGTTTTTGTACATCGGGTAACCCAGCCGCTTTTCTAAGACGGCGAGCAACAATCCAAGGCGGTTGGTGTCGAGTCCGGTGCAGCGGCGCGAAGGGGTACTGAAGACAGTATTCGTGACCAACGCCTGCACTTCCACCAAAAAAGGACGTGAGCCTTCAATCGTCGGAATGATGACGGAACCAATTACATCCCGTTTGCGTTCTTCCAAGAATAAATGAGACGCGTTCGGCACTTCGGTTAATCCGATGCCGGTCATTTGAAACAACGCAATTTCGTCAGTGCCGCCGAAACGGTTTTTGACGACGCGGATCATGCGGTAATGGTTTTGGCGGTCACCCTCAAAATACAAAACCGTATCGACCAAATGTTCCAACACTTTTGGGCCGGCAATCTCGCCCGCTTTGGTCACATGCCCAATTAAGAAGGTCGCAATCGATCGTCCTTTGGCGAGATGCATGAATTCGGTGGTGGTTTCCCGCACTTGCGTCACCGATCCGGGAGCCGACTGCAAATCGTTTTTGTACACAATTTGGATCGAATCCACGATCAATACTTGCGGATTGACATGGTCGACTTGCGCTTTGATGTGGGAGAAGTTGGTTTCGCTGTAAAGAAGTAAGTTATCCGATTCCACGCCGAGTCGTCTGGCACGCAAAGTGGTTTGTTCGATCGATTCCTCGCCGCAGATGTAAAGCACCGTCAATCCTTGTCTGGCTAATGCGTCAGCCATTTGCAACATAAGGGTCGATTTGCCGATGCCGGGATCTCCGCCGACAAGCACAAGCGATCCCGGAACAATGCCTCCGCCAAACAAACGGTCGCATTCCCCGATCCCAGTTGCGATGCGGGGCGTTTTATCTACGCTGATTTCTTTCAGGCGGAGCGGTCGTCCGGTGCTGACCGGTTTCGATTCAAATTTTTGCTGTTTGTCGGAAACTTCCACCTCTTCGCTGAAGGTGTTCCATTTGCCGCAAGCCGGACATTGGCCGGTCCAACGCGATTGCTTCTGTCCACACTCAAGGCAGTACCACACATTTTTTATCTTAGCCATCGTGACCTAACTCGTCCGTTTTTTTAAAACATTTATGGCTTGTTCTGCCGCGGCTTGCTGCGCTTCTTTCTTGGAAGCTCCCTGGCCGCGCCCCACTTCTTCTCCATGGATGGACACCGAAATGATAAAGGTTTTGTTGTGGTCGGGTCCCGAAGATTCGATGACATGGTAGACGGGTGAAACTTTATGCAGTTTTTGAACGAGCTCTTGAAGCAGCGCCTTCCAATTGCGGTCCGGTTTTTTCAAGATGGCATCAATCTCTTTCGAGAAATTTTTAAACAAGAACTTGCGCGCAGCATCGAGTCCGCCATCGAGGTAGATGGCGCCGATGATCGCTTCAAAAAGATCGGCGAGGATCGATTCCCGTCCTCGGGAGTAGCTGCGCCGTTCTCCTTTGCCCATCAAAATATAACTTTCCAGGTCAAGCTTGGATACATAGGTGACGCACGAACCGGCTTCTACCAGGCGGGAGCGCAGGTGCGAGAGTTCCCCTTCCGGAGTGGATGGCAGATATTTATAGAGGTATTCGGCAATCAGCAAACCTAGAACGGAATCGCCTAAAAACTCCAACCGTTCGTTGTGATTTTGGACGGTTTGGCGATTTTCGTTAATGTAGGAACGATGGATGAACGATAAAATCAAAAAATTTTTATCCTTAAAGGAATAGCCGAGTTTGGCTTCGATCTCCTGAGTCAATTTGAGTAGATTCTCTAATGATTGCATGTGCGGATTGTATCCCATCCGCGAGATAGTTGCCATTTTTATGTGTTTCCGGTAAATTTCTTGTACTCAATCCTAAAGGTTTTAAAATGAAGTACTCTCTAGCCAAAGAACATCGCGATTTCTTCGAAAAAGAAGGATGGATCGAGTTCGAAGGGCTGATCTCCCCCAAACAAGTGCAAGAAGCCAATGCGCAAATCGATCACGTTCAAAACCGTCAACGGGACCTGCATTTGGACATTCCGGCGGTTAAGAAAATTGCGGTCTTGAAAACGATTGGGGAGATCGGCACCGAGTTAATGCGCATCAAGAGTGTGCGTTTAGGATACGATCAGTTGCTGGAGAACGATCCGCATGACAAGGCGTTTGGCAAGGGAGTTAACCGTTATTTAAACCTGCCAGAAGGAAAAAATTTAAGAGAGATCAGTTGTTTGCAGGGGGTGAATTTTGGTGCGCTGGTGTGCCTAAAAAATGATTTGCCTGACGATCAAAAGAAGAATCCGTTTCCCACCCAGCCGGGACATGTGGCGTTTATTCGTCCGGAGCACCCGCTCTCATTCAAAATCCTGGCTTTCCCGCTGCCGCAGCGCTACTTGTTGATCGCTTATGCTGTTCCGAATGCGGTCTACATCGCCCAAGAATTGGATCCCTATGGATATCACATGAAAGAACTAGGGTACGTCTATGGGGATAAGTTAAAGGAAAAACACTATCCAACCGTCGTGAAAGCATGACTCTTCGCCTCGTTACAGAGAAGGCAAATACGCCGCGTGAAGATATGGAGAACGATTATGCTTATCTGCTGGACGCTAAGCTGGGAACGAAACCTTTACTGCATTTCTATGAATGGCAGCCGTGTGCAACCTATGGCCATTTTACCCAGGCAGGATCGTTTTTAGATTTATCAAAAATCCAGCTGTATAAACGTCCCACGGGCGGCGGAATTATCTTTCATGTCTATGATGTGGCTTTTGGGGTTGTCGTGCCGGTAGGGCATCCGCGTTTCTTGATGAACACCATGGCAAACTATCGTTTTATCAATTCGTGCGTGATCCGGGCGATCGGGGATTTTTTAAATCGGACGCCTGAGGTGACGCTCCAAGAAGATATTCGCTGTGCGGATGCCACTGACAAGCAGTTTTGTTTAGCGCATCCGACGATCTACGATGTGATTTTAGGCGGACGCAAAGTCGGGGGCGCTTCGCAGCGGAAGACAAAATCAGGATTTTTACATCAAGGTTCGGTAACGTTGCATTTGCCCGATCCGGAATTTATCCGGTCGGCGTTGGTTCCTGATTATCAATACATGGCTTCCCGGATGGCTGAAGAGTCGATTTCCTTATTGCCAAAGCCACCTACACAACAAGACCGTCAACGGTTTCAATCGTGTTTGCAAGCTGTCTTTGCAAAAGAGTTATCCTTTTAAATCCAATTAACAGGATAGGCAGGATTACATAAACAAATAACAAAGATGACCAGGATAACTAGGATAGAAAAAAAGAATAAATAAATGGAAATATGCCAGTCCTAATCTGAGATCAAATTTCAAATCCAATCAATTTGCTATCTTGTATTTTATCCTGGTCATCTTTGTTATTCTTATCCAATATCCTGCCAATCCTGCAGCGCGTAGCGCATCCTGCTTATCTTGTTAATTTGCTTGTGATTCAAGAAGTGTTTTAGAGTACTCCAGCGCGGTGGAGATAGTAGGAAAGAAATTCTTCAACGGAATCCCATGCGCTTCATGCGATTTCAACATCTGCTTGGTAATTTCTGGCTTCGTGCCGGAGATCAGCAATTTAATCCCATGCTGCTCGCAGCGTTGGTTGAATTTTTTCAATGCTTGCAAGCCTGTCGCATCGATCAAAGGACATTTGTGCAGCCGCAAAATAAAGATTTTGGTCGTTGAATCCAGCCGTTGATACGCCTCGTTCAGGATATCCGCAGCCCCATAAAATAAGGGGCCGTCAATCTCAAACACGGTCACCTCGCGCGGCACATCAGAGCGATACAAAAATTCGGAATCTTTTTCTTCGGATTCACCCACCTCCTGTTCCAGATATTTGGTGATATTCCCTTTGGTGAGATCGGTCATCCGCTTCATAAAAATCACGGCAGCCAAAATCACTCCCACTTGTACGGCAACGGTCAAATCGATCAACACCGTCAACAAGAAGGTAATCAACATCACGAGCGTTTCACTGAATGGACCTTTGGCGACTTCCATGCAGTTTTCCAATTCGCTCATATTCCACGCGATGAAGAACAAGACCGCTGCCAATGCCGGCAGTGGAATCAGTGCCGCACATGGGGCGACCAAGATCATTAAAACCAGGAGTGTTACGGAGTGGATCATTCCCGCCACAGGAGTTTTGGCTCCCAGCTTGATATTTGCAGCTGTACGCGCAATCGCCCCTGTCGCAGGGATGCCGCCAAAAATGACGGATCCTAAATTTCCTAGTCCTTGCGCGACCAGTTCCCCATTAGACCGGTGTCGCGTGCCCGTCATCCCATCTGCGATGACCGCTGATAACAACGATTCGATCGCGCCGAGCAAGGCAATCGTAATGGCATCGGGAAAGACAGCTTGAATTTTATCGAGGGTTAATTCCGGCAATGAAGGCGCCGGAAGCATATTGGGAATCTCTCCGAATTTCGATCCGATCGTCTCAGTCGGAACACCGAACACCCAAGCAATCGCTGTGACCACGACCAGGGTCAAAATCACACCAGGCAAACGGGGATATTTCCAGCGCAACAGAAAAATCGCGCCTAGCGTGACGGTTCCAATGGCGACGGCCCAGGGGCTCCATGTATGTGCCGTTTGGTAGTACAGCGTCCATTTATCCAGAAATTCTACCGGAACGGCCCCTGCTGTCTGCAATCCTAAAAAATCTTTAACGGCGGACGAGAAAATGGATAGGGCAATGCCGGCAGTAAATCCAATGATCACCGGATAGGGAATGAATTTGATCAAAGATCCAAGCCGAGCGATCCCCATCAGGAAAATCATGATCCCAGCCATTAAGGTGGCCACAGCAAGCCCATCATATCCATGCCGCTGGACAACGGCATAAATAATGACCACGAACGCTCCGGTTGGCCCCGCAATTTGGGTACGGCTGCCGCCGAGCAGCGAAATGATAAATCCTGCCACAATGGCGGTAAATAATCCACGCTCCGGGGCAACCCCCGAAGCAATCGCAAAAGCCATTGCCAAGGGCAGGGCAATAATGCCTACACTGACGCCGGCAAACAGATCGCTAAAAAATGTTTTGAATGAGTATCCTTCTTGAAAGCAAGAGATCGTTTTGGGAAGGAACTCCCGGTAGCGAGAACTCATCATTTTCAATTGTTTAGCGATAAACATGCAATGATCATAATGCAAAGCAATTTTAGATTACAGGACAAACATAACATACGGACCTAACTACGCGTCCTGTTTGTCTTGGTCTTGTGTCGGAATAAGTCATTTTAAAAAAGGGATGATTTTGTTACGATTCTCTATCAATTCATTTGTAGGGAGCTTCCATGTTAGAGTTTTTCCGCAAGTACCAGCGTGCCTTCTTTATCATCTTCACTGTAGTGATTGTCATATCTTTCTCATTCTTTGGGACTTACTCCACTCTCTCCGAACCCACATACTCCAATGTACCCGCTTTCACTGCGGTTGACGGGTCGACGGTGTACCGGAAAGAGGTGGAAGAGATGGCGTTGTTCCTCAGCACCGACGCGAGCGATAAAACGCTGTTTGGCGGACAATGGGGCCCTAACTTCTTTAACGACGGCGTCTTGAAGAAAGATATCGTCGAAACGGGAATCGCTGAACTGTTGTTAAACAAATATAAAAACGAGCTCGGTTCTGATTTCGTCTCGAAGCTTGAGAAAGAGAAGCGGTTTGTCCCTTACACAAATCCAAATGCTAAGTTCCTCAGTGCTGTGAATGTGTGGAATCACTTCTCGCCCGATATCAATCAAAATTTAGCGACTCTGCAATCGGCCTCATCTGCCTTAGATCCACAAGCGATCCAAGCGCGGGTTCAACTGTTCTTAGCTGAAAAAGTGATATCTCCTAACATGCTGCGCCAGGTCTTACAGTTCCAACAGCGTCAGTACAATTGGGCTTCACCTGATCCGACGCTGGACCGCGCCGATTTGGCGTTGTTTAATTATCATACGTTTGAAGATTGGTTTGGCGGGCGGATGTTAAAATTGGCATCGGAGTTCATCATCAATGCAGCCATCTTAGCTGAAAAGCAAGGGTATGTCGTCACGCACGAAGAGGCATTGGCTGACCTGGAACGGAATGCGCAGATCAGTTTCCAACAGAACAAAGA
>JAGVLX010000138.1 GCA_020054065.1 Parachlamydiales bacterium
TAAACACGATATCTTCCGCTGAAAGAGCGCCGTCACGGCTCCAATGCAAATAGGCCAAATAGTTCTTTTCGATGTCGGCACAGGTACAGCCCCGTGCGATCGCTTCCACAGTGGCAAAGCGCTCACGAAAATAAAGCGCGTTGGCATACACAGGTGCGATCCGTTTCAAGACCGAAAGGTGGAGTTCCCGTGCTTTTTGGGCTTGAGTGTGCCATGGCCGGCTGTACGCCATGGGAAACAACTCGTTATGGAGGCGGTTGGATTCCGCGCTGTCCGCCAGGAGTTGTTGGAGTTGAGCAGATAAGCCGCTCGTGGTGCGGGCATTGAAAAAAAGATCTGCTGCGTTTCCTGAGTAATCGAAAAAGGCGCGGTATTTTTGGGCAGCCAGGGTCAGCTTCAGGAGGGTGTCAAGCCGCTTTACAATAGCCTGATCTACTCCAACCTTTCTCTTTTGTTCTGCTACTAACTGTTTTAAGGCTTCAATTTCCGTGTTGTCGCAAACCTCTGCGTTTTCAGCTTTCTTCCGGAAGTAACGTTCTAACCAGGCATTGTAGGCGTCTTGAATTTTAGCGATTGCGCGTTCAATTACTTGAATTTCGGCGGGCTCTAATCCGTGGTTGGGTCCTACGACTAAGCCTTTAAGCGCTTGTTCTATAATGGGTTGAGAATTAGCAATCGAGGTGTAGGAATGGAACCCATAGAAAGCGAGCACATCGTTGACACGCTCGAGGCTAACAGCTCTTGAGACAGCGGGAGAAAAATTGCGCACGCCGGCGCTTTGAATTTTATCCACCTGAGTCGATAAAGGAGTTAAATCGACTGTGAGGCTGAAACTTTTAGCGGTGGTAGCGATTTGGGCGATAGCTTGGCGTAGGGCGTCTACTTTTGTCTTTAATTGACCCAGATTATCACAGCGCATGACTACAGAATGATGCTGGTTGACCTCCGAACTCAGCTCTAACTCCGCGACCGTTTTCTGCAGTTCGATGAGCATGTTGGTGCAAAGGAGCAACCGATCCCCTTCTTCTTGGGTATGTGGGGTGGAGCTTCTAAAGGCCATGATTTGATTCTTGAGCTCTTGAAGTTGCCGTTGTGAGATGTTCTGATACTGTTTTAAGAATTCTTCAAACGATAGAGTTGCGGCCATGCGGTTGAAGGTGGTAATCACGGGGGCATGTGGCAAAAACCATCTGACAGCTTGGCAGACGTAAGGAACACCGAGCAAGCTGCGAACCATCCATTGACTGCGGGATTCTTCCACTCTGCAGTTGTGTTCATTGATCATCCGAATCAGGCAGGTGGAGAGTTTGTTATAGGTCTGATTGTGGGGGCATTGAATTGTGGATGCTGAATTGAATAGCGTTGCGATGGTGACAATGTCGCTAATGGTGTTTCCTGTGCCGTGTACGTCAGCGAGTCTTCTTAAGGAATAGGAACCTGGGGCAAGCAGAACCAGTCGAAGTTGTCGCAAGTCATCGATCGATGTATATCGAAGCTTTGCATCGGTTAAAGCCTCATCGATTTTAATCGTCACTTTTGGTTCACCCATAGTTGAATCCTAATAATTTTTCCTAACTATTGAAAATCAGTATTAAATAATTGTGAATAATACATTAAAATAATGAAAAGATCAATAATAACAGTAATTAAATCAAAAAAACTATTAAAAATAAAATTATAGGAGCAAATGAATTTTTCGAAATCATGACCCCTAGGCTCGGAGAGCCTAGGCTTTTATACGAAAGGAATTCGGCCTTATGGTTGTAGATTTAGTAGTAGAGTGTGGGATCTACATCTTACTAAATTCTTCCGCTGAGTTCACCTGGTATAGGCCGCTAGCAATTTTGTATCCTTCCCCTAACAGTGTTTGGTAATAGGGCGGATAGTTAATCAGTTTATCCGTATGAAATAATTTGTTGTATTCACGCCACTGCTTTTTGATATCCGCTTCTCTTTCTTTCTCCAGGTAAGCTGCACTTAAGGGCGCCACACACATCAACGCGCTGCGCATCAGCTCACGACCGCCTGCGTAATTGCCCGCTTTTTGGGCAAATTTTAGCGTACATTTTCTAATGATGAAGAAACGGTGGGCGTGCCACTCTTTTAATGCTAAGTCAACAATGTCGATAGCTTGATTAATAAAGGGACAGAAGGCGCCGAGTCGTTTTTTATTTTCTTCGTTTAATTTTTCCAGAGTCTCAACAGTTCTTTTGTAGCTAACCATTAGGGCGTTGTACTTTGTAAGATCAAATAAATCTTTCTCAGCATACGGTTCAATCTTGAAGATTGACACACAAAGGAGAGGCTTTTCCTCTTTGATTGACTGGAGAGCTCGCGCACACATTTCGGGATATTCTAAAATCTCGCGCGGTGTTTTTGACATGGATAAGAGCTTATGTTTAACGCCATCAAGCGCGCGGCTGTGATAGGTGTCATAAAAAGCTCTGCATTCAGGTAGGATGTTTTCGGGCATTGTACGTCGGCTATCTAGCAGACTAAATATCTCCACTGAAAATAGGTAGGTATCTTTTTCGGTGGTTCTACCGAGTAGTAGGGTGATGTCATTGCCCCAAGCAGCAAAGTTAAGACTGATCGAGAGTAATTTCTCAGAGCGCTGAACTTTTGTTTTTGCATTATACTTTATGCGCCCTGCATCATAGATACACGAAAGAAGGCGTTCAAAGACTTGCCGATCATTAAATTTAACTTCTTCCGCTTTGATCTCTCCTAGGACCGCTAAAGCCTGTTCGCACTCCCGTTGCAGAGGTTGTGGTATCACGTCCCGTTCGATTTTGAAGCAGTGTTTCAAAAGAAACTGATATTCCGCCACGTCGACCGTGTTTAGTTTCAGGCCTTGCGGCTGGGTTTGAAACCGGCGTATGGTAGAGTATAGGGGTAGCCGTTCCTCTAAAAACTTGTTGCATCCTTCAATCAATTGATCACATTGACGCTGGAGTTCTGCTTTTGATTTAGATTGTTTTAACTCTCCTAGCTGAGTTCTTTTTTGCACAATCTGGGCGAGTGAATCGGTCGCTGTTGGAGGAACCAATTTCTTTAGATCCAACAATTCGTCGCACGCTTCGAGATAACGCTCGCATTTTGCATGCAGGTCTACTTCTGCGACTGGAGTGGCCTGTTTTAACGCTCGACACTGCATTCGTTTTTTCAAGAGGTCGTCGAATGTATCTGCGGCCGTGGGCGGAACCCATACTTTCAAATCTAACATGTGATTGCACGCAATGATATGGCGCTCGCATTTGGTGAGAATTCCCTCAAAGGAGGTGGACTGTTTCAGACTCATGCATTCGGCGCGTTTTCTCAACAACGTTTCGACTGTATCTGTATCTTGAGGAATGTAGTAAGATTCGTTATCTAAAAATTCGTCCAACGGCAACCGATCTAAGAGAGGCTGCACCGTTTTCGCCAATGGTGAATCGCGATCGATCAGGTAAGGTTGAATAAAATCGATCACCCGTTTCCGTTCTTGAGGAGTATGCGCCATGAATAAGGTTCTGAAAGTCAAGTCTGCTAAACCCTCCGCGCGAGCAGGAATGTTTGTTTCCATCCATGTTTTTAAATCGCTTTTACTCTTCGCCTCAAGTTTTTGAATCCGTTCAAGGTCGGATGGACTCATTTTATTTTTTTGACATCCCGCCGGCATGAGAAAAACGGAAAACTCTTCATAATCTTTGATCACTTGGGTAAAGGGCGTTTTAACTGTCCAAAGCCCCACTTGGCGATCAAGGGGAAGAGCTCTCACAGGCAGGAGGTTAGGATGAATTTTTTTGAGCGCTACTTCATAGGCGTCCTTTATCTCTTTTTCTTTCATGCTCCAAATCGGGCGCTCTGGAATGTCGAGCTCTTTTAAGATTGCTCGTGCATCGGCAAAAGAGGTGCAAACCGTTTGATAGCTTTTGTCCAGTTCCATCGTGTTGGCCGTTTCAGGAAATAAAGGTGCAGCTGGAAAAGGAGCTTCGTTAAAAAGAGTAGGTTGCGCACTAAGCAAGGCATGCAGCCTGACATAGAACGCCAGGCGGTTTGGAAGGGTTCTTCCTTCTGCTTTCAAGGGTTCAACATACTCCCGGTTAAATTCATTAAGCCCAGCTAAATGGCCTTGGGTTGTTTGATGAGCATCCAATTTCCGTTCAATCCACACTCCATAAGCCTCCCAAAGGCGATCGCGCGCTTGATCAACCAACGCTTTATCTTCTGCTTCCAGGCTATGTTGCGGTTCGCTTTTTAAATCATTTAATATCCGTTTGATATTCCCACAGGTGACTAAAATGGAACGGTCGTTGATTAAACTGAGATGCGTTAGGACCGATTCATCGGCAGGGCAGTGAAGCACTCTTGCCGCCAGTCCGAGGGATGGATGAATTCTGTTTAATGCCTGCAGATAGGCTTGACTGCATTGGTTTAAAATGACGTTCCATGGGAAGCTGGAGGAGGGGCACAAATGATCAAAGAGTTTCTGCAGTTCTTGGATACGGGTTTGATGCGCTTGGTATTTTTCACGGAGGCCCTTCAAGCTGGCCTCTGCTGAGAACGGGTTTGGACTGTGAATGTGTGATCCTGGAAATGCTTTTAATTGGATCTGAATCCCATCCATTAGGGTGACAAATTTTTGCAGGCGCTCCATATTTTTCGGCTGCAGAGCGGCAGGTTTTTTGGATTGTTCCGCAACAAACGCGCTCAATTGCCTCTCAAGCGTTGTATCAGGCGTGAACAGTCGGCATTTATCTTGAGCGCAATGTTCTAACGCAACGGCGTAAGCTTGCTCGATGCGATCTCTGATTTGGGCAACAAACGCTTGCTCTTCAGCAGAGATCGCCTGCTCCTCTTCAGGTTTTAAGTTCAATTCTTTTAGAATCTCTTCATAAGAGCTTGGCGCTTTTTGGATGGAAAGCAGCTTTTCGACGGTTGGAAATAAACTGTCATAATGTCGTGCTTGATACAGTGTTGGGGCGATTTTTCTCAGCGCGCTGGTATGCCAGTTCCTTGCGCGCTCTCCCAGACCTTTCCAAGGATCACTGGTGCGAGGGGCAACTAGCGCGAGATGGATCCGGCTGCACTCATCAAAATCGTTCAAGATTTGAAGGAGTTGGCTTTCTAAAATCTGTGTGGTGGATCCTGAGAAATACTCATGAATATTCACATCGGCCGTAGGCTTGAAAAAATGGCGATAGCGAGAGATTTTTGTGCTAAGAGTTAAGAGCGTTTCAAGCTTCTTTACAGTGGCGGAATTAGCGCCGGTTTTACTTCGCATTTTCTCCACTAAACGCTCTAAGATTTGACTCGCTTCCGGAGTGAGCGGGTTCGTTTGAAGGGCTTCTTTACGAAAATAGTTTTCCAGCCAAACGCTGTAGGCCATTTCGATCCGGCTGACCGCTTCTTGGATGACCTTCTGTTGGTCAGCGTTAAGCCCGGAATCTGGAAGCTGCAAGGTTGTCAAAGCGTTTTTTATGGCCGATTCTGCTCGTGGCAAAGGGGTTGTATCATCGATATAGAATTTTTGAAGCAAAAATAGATCTGATACGTTTTGTAGATCGCACGCTTGGGCATAAGCGGGAGCAAATTTGCGCAGGCCCACACTTTCCAATGCATCGATAAGCCGAGTCATCGGTTGGAGGTTAATGGCTAACCCTTGTTTCATCAGATCTACATCGATCTGGCTCATTTTTTGCCGGGCTGCGGCTATCTTATTTGTAAATCCAAGCAAGCTGTTAGAAGATTGAATCATTGAATGATAGGAGTTCATCGTTCGATCGAGCTCCAGATCGGAAACGGTTTTGCGTAAGTCGTCGATCAGGGTATGGATGGTTGTCAAACGATTGACGACGGCTTGCTGACTAGGACAGAGAAGGCCATATTCGTTAATTTCCGTGAGCAGCGCGCCAAGATCCACGCGACTGATTGGGGGGCAATTTTTTAAAAGTTGCCCCAATTTCAACACCGCTTCTTTTTCAAAAATGCGCGTATAAGCGTCCTCGAAATTTTGCCGGACCTTTGCAACAAAGGCTTTCTCATCAGGCGAAAGGGCTTTTTCTTCCAGTGAGTTTAAATTTAATTCTTTTAGACGGGTTTTACAGGAGTTCGCGCTTTGAAAGGCGGCCGATATCTCTGCAGCGGTTGGATACGAAGTGTGAAGAGTTCTCGCGCGAACGAATGTGGGTGCGAGTGCGCGCAGGGCATGTTCATGTAATTGGCGTGCTTGCGCCATGGGAGAACTCCAAGGATCGCTTTCCGTCGATCCAAACAACGCTGTATGTAGGGTTCTGCTTTCTTCAAAATCGTGCAGGAGTTGTTCCAGTTGCGTATTTAAATCCCTTGTTGTCGAAGCGTTAAAGAACGAGTGGGCATGCGGCTCCCGATGAGAGGAATATTCGAAAAAATGGCTGTAGCGTTCGATGTGGTTCGTTAAGGTTAAAAGATTTCTGAGCTGTTCCACATGCGCAGCTGTCGCGGCAGTTGCATTTCTGCCTGTTTCTTCCACTAAACGCACGAGAATGCTCTTTTCTTCGCTTGTTAGCGGAGTCGTTGTACGAGCACGGCTTCGAAACATATTTTCTAGCCAAAGGTGGTAAGCGTTTGTGATCCGTGCAGTCTGATCGGCAATGATTTTTAGTTCTTCTTGATTGAGCCCGGATTCGGGATCGGGCTGTAATCGTTTGATGGTCTGCTGAAAGGTGTTTTCTGCAGTTAGCAAACTCATATAATCATAGAGATTCATCATTTGAAGTAACTGACTATCAGGAGCTTGTTTCATCGAACAGGCGTATTCATACGCTGGAGTAAATCGACGCAAAGCGATCCGTGCCAAGGAATCTAAATGGGCCAAGACCGGTTGTAAATCTACCTGGAGTTGCTGGGTTTTGAGTTCGGTCTCAATTCGAGTCAATTTTTGTCGGATTGCGGCTATCTTAGTCTTAAATTCATTCAAATTCGTAGAAGATCGAACGATTGAATGAAACTGAGTGGCTGACTGGCTAAGTTCTAAGGGTCCAACCGTGGTGATTAATTCGCTTATTAAGGTGCAGCATGTAGTTAAACGATCAGCTTCCGTTTGCTTGCGTGGGCAGACGCGCCGCAATTCCGTGATTTGTTCCAGTACGGGATTCAGCTCTCTCTGGGTCAAACGTTGATAGGTGCGTAAACATTGTCTAAAGGCAGAAAAAGCAGATTGTTCGAGTGAACGTACATAAGCATCCTCGAAACCTTTTCTAATATCCTGGATCCACACATTCTCTTCAACGCTTAGCGCCCACACTTCATTAGGCTTTAAGCCCAATTCTTTTAAAATCGTTACATAGTCGCTTGGGTTTAGCTGTTCTCTTTCACGCGCTGGCAAGTCGTGATAATGTCTGGCGCGAAGGAGAGTTGGGGCAATTTTCTTCAGGGCGGCAGCATGCCAGTTCCGTGCGTGATTGGTTAAGTTTTCCCAGGGGCAGTGAAGTTGCGAGGAAAACAATTGGCGATAAAGCCGGCCGCAGGTTTCAAAATCGCGCAACGCTTGCTCGAGTTGATCATTTAAGCGTGTCGTCGTGCCCGCATTGAAGTATGCGTCCACATTCGTATCAAAATCGGGATCTGGCTCAAAAAAGTAGCGATAATGGTAGGTATTTGCGGTGAGGGTCAAAAGATTGTCAAGCCGCTTTACAATATCAGCATTATCTCCACTCTGTACCCGTTGTTCATGCACCGCCGCCCTTAAGATGTTTATGGCATTTTCGTTCAATGGTGTCGTTTGGCGTGCTTGCGTGCGAAAACGATTTTCCAGCCATTGATGGTAGGTGCGTTTAATCCGCCTTACCGCATCTTCAATCACTTGTAGTTCTGCTTGACTAAGTCCTGAATTTCGTATCGGCTGCAACGCTTGCAGCGCCTGCTCGATCGTTGATTGTGCGGTCTCTAACCCTGTCATATCCGAGATAAAGTATTTTTGAAGCAGCTGACTATCAGGTGTTTCTTTCAAATCTGCAGCGCGAGCATAAGCCGAGGAAAAACTGCGCAATGCGACAGTTTCGATGGAAGTGAGTCGTGTGGTGACCGATTCAAGATGGGCGCTGAATCCTTCTCTTCTAAGCGCGGCATCTGCTTGGGTTAACGTTTGCCGTAGAGCGGCCATCCTGCGTTTAAAATCGTTCAGATCGTGTGCAGCCCGGATCGTTGGATGGTTGGAATTGATTGGGTGATCAAGTTCTAGGGCGGCAACAGTTCTCTGCAGGTGATGGATTTGTGTGCAGCAAGACCTTAAGCGGTCAGCTTCCACTGGGGTGTGCAAGCACGTGCGTAGATATTCGTTGATTTGATGGGTAAGGGCGTCGATATTTTTTTGAGTCACCTGTTGGATCTGGAGGGCAAATTTCTCAAACGATAGGGTTGAGACATGGCGATGCAGCGAAGCGGGAGCTGGGATGACTGGCAAAAACCAACGGACCACATGACTGAGATAAGGGACATTCAGAAGCGCTCGAGTCATCCATCTTCCTTGAAGATCGGCTACCCGGCAGTTGTGCAGGGTGATGAGGCGGGAAAGTTGGGAGGAGAGCAGGTTGAAGGTCTCATCGCCGCGGCTTTTAAATTGTTGGGCCGAATTGAGAATCGTTGCAAGGGTTGCGATATTTTCAATGACTTGCGCGCCAGCATATTGGGTTGAACGGGTCAGCAGATATGCATGGGTGCCTATCGGGATGAGTTTAATTTCATATTCACCCAGCGGACGCGTTTCGAGCTGGCCATCACTTAATGTGGGGCACAGTGAGATCGTGATTTTTGGGTCAGCCATGAATACCTAATATTATTTGTGTTAACAATTGAATATGCTTATTAAACAACCGCAAATAATACATTAAATTAGTAGAAAGATCAATTAATTAAATTATTTTTAAAATAATTCTGTAACAAATAAACAAGATCAGGACATCCAAGATAATCACAAAACACAAGTGTGGCATTTCATCTTTATTATTTGTTTCTGTCTTGTTTGTCCTGGATGTCTTGGTCCTGTTTAAATAATTTCCTAATACCATCCTTTCAAAAATCTCTTTGCTTTGGTAGATTTCAACCTCAGATTCATTGA
>JAGVLX010000046.1 GCA_020054065.1 Parachlamydiales bacterium
ACCGGATTGCCCTTTGTGCCGGCCAAGAATATGTTTGCAGCATTGGCAGCGAACGATCCGATTGTGTTCGCTAGCGGTGCTTTGCGCACGTTAGCTTGTTCCTTGATGAAGATTGCGAATGATATCCGGTGGATGGGATCGGGTCCGCGCGCAGGATTAAATGAACTCATTTTACCTGAAAATGAACCAGGATCGTCGATTATGCCTGGCAAGGTCAATCCTACCCAGTGTGAGGCGATGACGATGGTTGCCGTGCAGGTGATGGGCAATGATACAGCAATCATGATCGGCGGTTCGCAAGGCAATTTTGAGCTGAACGTGTACCGTCCGATGATCATTTACAATTTTCTCCATTCGCTCAAACTGCTATCCGACGCATGCGAACACTTTACCAAATTTTTGGTCAAAGGACTGAAAGCGAATGAACCGCAAATTAAAAAATATGTGCACCACTCCCTTATGCTGGCAACTGCATTGAATCCGAAAATCGGCTATGATAAAGCGGCTCAGGCCGTCCACAAAGCCTTTACAGAAGGGATCAGTTTAAAAGAGGCGTGCATCCAGTTAAAATTCCTGACCGAAAATGAGTTTGACGAGATCGTCAAACCTGAACAGATGATTCGACCCCATCGCAACAAGAAAGATTGATGATTATGGCAGAAGAAATAGATGTCGCAATTATTGGCGCAGGCATGGCAGGGCTGACAGCCGCCGTCACCTTGCATTCTGCAGGCATTGGAGTCATGGTCTTTGACTCGCAAGGTTTTGTAGGCGGGCGTGTCGCCACCGATGATTTCGAAGGATTTAAACTGGACCGCGGCTATCAAGTCATTTTAAATGCCTACCCTGAATGCAAAGAGCAGCTGAACTATGCCTTGTTGGATTTAAAACCTTTTGATGCCGGTGCTCTCGTGAGGGTCAAGGATCAGTTTATCCCGTTTAGCCTTTTCTCTTCTCATCCGGTCACGTTTATTAAATCGATTTTCAATGGGCTTATTTCGGTTGGGGATGTGTTTAAGCTGTCCAAAATTGCACGGCATTTGAAAAAAACACCGTTAGACAAATTGTTAGCGGAAACAACGGGCTCAACGTTGTCGGTTGTGCAAAAATACGATTTGTCTCCCAGTGTGGCGAATCATTTTTTAAAACCGTTATTAGCCGGAATCACCCTTGATAAATCGTTAAGCAGCTCCGGCAAATTGGCGGCGATGGCGATGAAAATGATGTTGGAAGGCCCGGTCAGCATCCCTGCCCGTGGGATTGGCACGATTCCGTCGCAATTAGCCTCATTGTTGCCAAGAGAAGTGATCCGTTTAAATTCATCCGTTGAATCGATTGGACCCAACCGCATCACTCTGCATACCGGAACGCAGGTGAAAGCCAAAATCGTTTTGATTGCAACAGACCCATGGTCAGCCGCCCGTTTGTTAGGAACGCAGGTACCGCCGCCCGGTCGGGAAGTTGCATGCATCTATTACGTATCTAAGAAACCACCGGTTGAAGAACCGGTCATCGTGCTTAATGGAAATGGAACTGGCCCGATTAATCATTTGGCGGTGTTAAGCAGTGTGTCGCCTAGGTACGCTCCGAAAGGGTATTCGCTGATTTCAATTACTGTGCTGGAAGAGGAATTGAAGAAAGCGGGAAATCAATTGGAAAGCGCCGTGAAAGATCAGTTGGTTGATTGGTATGGGCAAGATGTGAACGATTGGCGTCACTTGCATACGTACAGGGTAAGGAACGCTCATCCGGCCGCTTATCCATTGAAGGTGTGGCAAGGTGGGACCGGTTTAAAAGTACGTGAAGGCGTTTATGCGTGCGGGGATTATTTGGAGCTGCCAAGTTTGAACCACGCCATGCTGTCCGGCCGTAAAGCTGCCGAACAGATCATCAAAGAAGTGAAGTTTTCTTAAAAATACAGGACAAACAGGACATTCAAGACGTCCAGGACATTCACGACGCAAAATAGTCTTGGTCCTGTTTGTCCTGATATTATGAGCGTTGAATGTCTACTTTCACAACGCCGTCGGCGTACGTGAAGATCAAGGTATCCCCTTTTTTGGCATTGCCTTGCAAGATGGCTTTTGCGACTAAGGTAGTCAAATCTTTTTCGATTAACCGCTTTAAGGGACGTGCGCCTAATGTAGGGTGGTAGCCTGTTTTAACTAGATAATCGATGATGGGTGGCTCAAAACGGAGCTTAATTCCCTTTTGCTTAAACACACGCTCTTCAAGCATCGTCAGTAATTTTTTGGCTATAAGCTCGATGTTTTTGGGAGACAGTCCAGTAAAGACGATGGTGGAGACACGATTATAGAGTTCCGGAGATAAGGCTTTCATCAAATCTGGCTCAATCAAGGATAACAAGTTATCCAAGGGGACGCCCTGATTTTGATAGTTGATGATTTGCTCAGCGGAGACGTTGGAAGTCATGATATAGATCACATTTCTTCCGTGCACTGTCTTTCCCATTGCTGAGGTGATTTTCCCTTCGTCAAACAACTGCAAAAACAGTTTGATGACTTTCGGGTGCGCTTTCTCTACCTCGTCGCACAAGACAAGCCCATAGGGATGGTCCATCAAATAGTTTGTGAGTTCTCCCCCTTTTCCCGAATCGACATAGCCTGGAGGAGATCCGATCAGGCGTTGGATCGATTGCTCTAAGGTATATTCGGCCATGTTGATGTGTAAATATTTGTCAGTCCCAAATAGTTCAGAGGTCAATGCTTTCGCTAATTCGGTTTTTCCGACTCCTGTGGGGCCGACGTATAGGAATGTGGCGATTGGAGCATTCGGATCGCCGACGCCAGCCGCAAACCGCACAATCGCATCTGCGGTGGCTTTGATCGCATGGTCTTGTCCATAAATCTTCTGGCCAAGGCGTTTTTCTAATTCCAAAATGTTGGTTAAATTAATGCCATTTGCACGTGGGAGATCGATTTCATTTAGGTTCAAATCCCAGGGCCACCATAAGGCTTGAAGATCTTGGATCGATTCATGAGCGGATAAGGGAAAATCGTATTCGTAGGTTTCTGCAGGGAGATGACTTAATGACAACGTAAATAGTGTAATAATGGATAGAATTGATTTATTCACTTTAAACACCTTTGTTATTAAAAAGTAATAATATTTTATCATAGTTCGCCATATTTAACAAATTATTAAGAGGTTTTAAGCTTTAAATAAAATTATTGATACCAATTTCCGACTGTAGCATTTATTTACCACTGAGTCAGTGAGATCACTGAGGAGAAATGAGATTGGGAGCCTTTAGCGACTATTTTCTCAGTTCTCTCATATTGGCTCAGTGATCTCAGTGGCTCGGTGGTTATTTACCAACAACGCCCTGCGAGATCAGGATTGAACCAAAAGGGGGATATTTTATACTATTACCGCTCAAATGTAAAACTGAGGATTCCTTGACCACAACTCCACTTTTTACGATCGCTTCTACCTTATTTATCGTCGCTAATCCTATCGGCAACAGTCCGGGAATCATCGCCTTAGTGAAGGACTTTGATTTCGAGCGGCAGAAGAAGATTATGTTGCGGGAGACCTTTCTTTCGCTTGCCATCGCGCTCTTTTTCCAAGTTGTGGGCGACGTATTCTTAAATTACATTCAAGTGAAGCAATATTCCCTCAGCCTCTGCGGAGGCGTGCTCCTCTTTTTAGTTGCTTTAGGGATGATCTTTCCGCGCCGCGAGGAATCTAAAACCACAGCCCTCAAGCAAGAGCCTTTTTTAGTCCCGATTGCAACGCCGCTCATTACAGGACCGGGGCTGATGACGATGATTATGATCTTTACCCGGCAAGAGAATGACAATATCAAAGTCATTTCGGCAATTTTGCTAGCCTGGGTGGGTGTGGCTGCGGTCCTCCTTTCAGCGCCCTATCTGAACCGCTTGTTGGGCAAAAGAGGATTAGCTGCTTTGGAGCAGTTGATGGGAATGATTCTTTCGATGATCTCGATGCAGATGATTATCAATGGTGCCGGTCTTTTCTGGAAAAATTTGGCTGCGTAAAGGGTTGTTATGTCGTTTTTTTCGATTACTTTAATCTTGTTCCTGATCATGGACTCTATTGGGAACGTCTCTTATTTTCAGGAAGTGCTGCAGCCAATCGCTCCTAAACGGCGCCGTTGGATATTAATGCGCGAGCTGTTGATTGCCTTGCTCACGATGGTCATTTTCTTCTTCATTGGCGACTGGGTCTTAGATAAATTTGAAATTTCAGAAACGACAGTCAGGGTCTCCTCCGGCGTGATCATGTTTTTGCTGGCGATCAAAATCTTGTTCCCAGGGACGACCAACGTTCGTTCCAGCTTACAAATGGAAGGGGAGCCGTTTATTGTGCCGCTGGCGATCCCTTTGATTGCTGGTCCCTCGCTGCTGGCCACCATCATGTTGTATGCCCACGATGATAATTTAACGAAAATGGTGTTGCCTGCCATCGCGATTGCGTGGGTCTGTTCGGTGGTCATTCTTTTCGCCGGACCGCTGTTAACCCGTGTGTTAGGTCGCAATGGGCTGATTGCTAGCGAACGGCTGCTGGGGATGATTTTGGTCATGCTGGCTATTCAACGGCTGTTGGAAGGGATTCAGTTATTCGCTAAGGAGTATGCCCCGACCATTGCCGCGTTCTTGGATAAAGTTACGGGATCATGAGCAACATCAAGCTTGTCATCGCTTATGACGGAACCCGTTATTTTGGATGGCAGGCGACGCCGACGGGTCCTTCCATCGAAGAAACCCTGCAACAAATGTTAGAGCAAATCTTGCAGCATCCGGTCGCTTTGCAAGCGGCAAGCAGGACCGATGCCGGCGTGCATGCGATCGGCCAAGTCGTTAATTTCATTACCTCGAAGTCGCTAGACCTTGTGCGACTTACAATTAGCCTGAATCAGCTTTTGCCAAAGGATATTGCAGTCATGGATGCATCCTTTATGGATGAAGCGTTTCATCCGACGCTAGATGTGACGGGAAAAACGTACCGCTATTCCTTGTGCAATGGAACCTATCAGTTGCCGCAATTACGGGATTTTTCGTGGCACTATCCGCATGCGTTGGATCTCGATGCCATGAAAGCTGCCGCAACGCATATGCAAGGGCAGCACAACTTTTCAGCGTTATGCAATCAGAAAAAACACCACCCCTATCACGATTATGTCAGGCTTGTCAGCAACATTGAATTTGATCAACAGGAACACCATGAGCTATTGATCACTGTACACGGACAAAACTTCTTGTATCGAATGGTACGAAATTTGGTGGGAACGTTGGTTTATGTCGGTGTGGGTAAAATTGCGGTTGATGAAGTGCCGACAATTTTATCTTCGCAACAGCGTATCTTGGCGGGGCCAACTGCACCAGCGCATGGGTTAACGTTGGTGAAGGTGTTGTATGAATAAGGACTAGGATATGTCGTGGATGTCCTGTTTGTCCTGTCTAATTCGATTTTTTTAATTTGTGTTTGCGGTGGGCGACCCATTCGATGACAATCACCAATAGAAACCCTAAGAGAGCAAACCCTGCAGCATACAAAACAACCTCAGAGTTCCACTTAGGGAGGATCGGATCTAAAGCAATGAGAATCGGCCCTTTCTCCAATTTGAGCGGATTCAATTCGTACTCATAGGCATAGAACGGCCAAACGGAACGTAACGCGCCCACCATAAACCCAATCATGGTCGCAATCGTTAATGAACGATAATGACGGATCATCCAATGCACAACCCGGGAAAACAGAAGTGCGCCTACTACAATTCCAATCGCTAAACTTGCTAAAATGTAGAAATCATCGGTCAAGAATTGACCCGATTTTAACCCATTAATAAAATCAGTCAAAGCGCCGATCGCTAGCGCATAAACTCCCAAAATCGTCAACATGTAGCTGCCAGATATCCCTGGCAGCAACATCGCCATAATTCCGATCGCTCCGCACACCACCAGCCACATTTCCAATCCCGGTTTGTAGGTGTGATCGGCAAAATCACTCACCTTGCCGGGTGTTTGAGAGGCCTGCGCAATGGCTGTGGTTTCAGGGGTAATCGATCCTTTTGCAACCATGGCGGATAATGTTGTCTGCGCGACGTTCAGTAGCATTTGCCGTTCATAATCGTAGTTCACCAGCGGCTTTTGGTGGTGTTCCCAACGGCTTTCGACCTGCACCTCAAACTTAGGTTCGGTGTTGATCGGCTTTAACTGCGTATCAGTCAAGAAAAAGGCGATGACCGCTCCAACGAAAAGTCCCACAATGTACAAAGGCTTCCACTCATCCATCTGCTTGGAGCAAAAATAGATCGAGGCAACGATCAATCCAAAGAACGCCGCATATAAGTAGATGCGGTACACTTCGTGCCCTAGGATATAATCAAAATAGCTTGCAAGCGTGATGAAAGAGATTGCAATCCCGATAAATAGCGCGGTTAAAAACTCCCATCCAACTTGATCAAAAAAAGATTTAATCCGTAGGCGGCATAGATTGGCGAGAGCTTTTAAGTTAAAGCTGCTGATGGCACGAAGAAGGTCGTCATAAAAACCCATAATGAAGGCGATGGTGCCTCCGGAAATCCCGGGAACAATGTCCGCCGCCCCCATACACATCCCTTTGACGATGGTTTTGAGCCATCCTGCAGGAAATTTTAGGCATGGTTTTCCGTCAGGGTCTGACGGATACATCAGATAACCTCAAAGAAGCGGGCGGATAGCCACGCTGCAGCGATGATCAAGACAAAAATCACGATCCACACGGCATTGGGGAACCATTTTACCCCTGCTCCGGGATTGCCCCGCATTTCCATGGTCCCGATCCCATAGGCAAACTCTTGAGGAGCCGGCTTAGTAAACAGATCATTGTTTTCCCGAATCAACCGTTCGCCATCCATTCCCAGGAATGAAGCGTACTGCCGGACAAACCCTTGGGCGTAGACAGGGGAAATGAGTTTATTCATCTCGCCATCTTCAATCGCTTGAAGGTAAGTGGTGCGGATGGATGTAGCATTTTCAGCCTCTTTCAAAGAAAGATTGAGCTCTTTGCGCCGTGCTTTGAAGTTGTCGCCTAACTCTTTGAAGTCTTGTCTCATAAGTAACCCTAGGGTGCCTGTGCATGTGTGCGGACATAGTTATACAACACATAAAAATTAATGCGAATATAAATCGGTGAAAGGGGTTGAATTTTAAACTTGAAAAAAGTAAACTTGGTGCTAATTTTAAATACCCAGCGGAGAATAATCTATGGCAAGCAAACGTGAGATGATTAAATTACGCAGCACTAAGAGCGCCTTTACTTATTACAAAAAGAAGAATAAGACAAATACTCCGGACAGAATTTCGATCAAGAAGTTCGATCCTATTGTCCGTGAACACGTTGAGTTCAAAGAAACAAAGTAAACGTTCCGAAAAAATGGCTGCATAAAACCACTGATCTCACTGGCTCAGTGGTGAGTACAATTGGCCAATAAAAACTTTATCGTGTACTAAGCTGATGTTCGAGTTATCTGTTGCGCTTAAGTATCTTATCCCGAAACGTAAGCAACTGTCAGTCTCGATCATCAGCATCATCTCTATCCTCGTTATCGCCTTAGTTGTCTGGCTGATCCTTTTATTCTTTTCTGTCAAAAACGGTCTCGAAAAAACCTGGGTGGATAAGTTAGTCTCACTTACTGCGCCCATTCGAATCACTCCGACCGAAGCGTATTACCGCTCCTATTATTATTTGATCGATGGCATTAGCGGCGATTCCGACTATACGACAAAATCGTTAGCTGAAAAATTGGCAGCAACGAAAACCGATCCGTATAATCCAGATGTGGACCAGGAAGTCGATCCGTTATGGATGCCGCCTGATCTAAACCCGGATGGTTCGCTAAAAGATCTTGTCAAGCTTGCCTTCAATGCGGTAAATGAGCTGCCGGTTAAAAGTCTAACATCAAAAGAGTACGAAGTGACTTTCAGCAATGTCCGGCTACGCTTGTTACGCCAGGCGAAAGATCAAACCGGAGTGCTCCAATCGACGATGAATCAAGGTGTTTATCTTGGTTCCTTTGACCAGCAAAATAAAGCGTTTTCCAAAACCTTAGTCCCGCTTAGCACATCCGATATCAGCAACGTGATTGAAATGTCTGGCATTTCAGCAAAAGATGCGCAAAATGATCATCCCGATCAGTTAGTGGAAGCAGAGACAGAGGAGATGCGCAAGCGGTTGGGTGATGTGTTCGATCGTCTTTCGATCGGCAAACTCAAAACACCTAAGGAAGGATGGAAACTTCCTAAAGCGCTCTATCCAAAAGAGGCAGAGTGGCAAGCGATCGTGTTCAGCGACGGACAGCAAGTGCGGTCGGTCTTGATTCCTGCCGATGCAGCCCATCTTGAGCCTTTAATGCGTTCCTTCAGCGCTCAAAATTTTCCCGTCAAGAAGGGAACGGTCAGCATCCGTGATGGAATAGTCACCCTTGTGATGGAAGAGGGAAAATCGATCAAAAATCTGAAGCTGCCGCTTGTGATTGAAGGGGAGTACCCGTTCCGTTCCGAATTGATCAAATCATCGATTACAAAATCGGTCAAACCAGGCGACTTACAGTTTAAAGCATGGTTGAATATTCAGCGCACGCCGATTGAAGGTACGGTGCGATTGGAGAACCTGGAACCTGCCGAAGCTGCATATCATGAATACGCCGCGCACCCCTACTGGGTTTACAAGGAAGAGGATCGCGTGATCCTTCCTCATGATCCGGCGTTGGGCGATGGCGTGATCTTGCCTAAAAATTTCCGCGAAGCCGGCGTGTTAGTGGGGGACCGCGGCTATCTATCTTATATGAGTCCGACCACCAGTTCGATGCAAGAGCAACGGATCCCGATCTATGTCGCCGGATTTTATGACCACGGCATCATGCCCATTGGCGGAAAATTTATGTTTGTAAATCCCGAAGTGGTGACTCTGTTGCGAACGACTTATGATCAAAATGATCATCTCCTTGGCACCGGAATCAATGTCCGCTTTGATGATTTGGATCAAACCGATGCTATTAAAAGTCAGTTAGAGCAAGCGTTTAAAGCTAAAGGGATCGATAAATACTGGAAGATCGAGACTTATCGTGACTTTGAATTCGCTAAAGATTTGCTGCAGCAGCTGAATAGCGAGAAAAATCTGTTTTCACTTATCTCCATGGTGATCATCATCGTCGCTTGCTCAAATATCGTTTCGATGTTGATTATCTTGGTTAACGACAAGCGGGTGGAGATTGGCATTTTGCGGGCGATGGGAGCCAGCTCCTTCAGCATTGCGGCCATATTCGGGCTGTGCGGCATCATCATGGGGCTGCTCGGAAGTTTGATCGGCATTGGGTTAGCGTTGATTACTTTATATAATTTGCAGGCGTTAATCGATTTCATTGGACGTGTGCAAGGCTACCAAGTGTTTAACTCGATGTTTTATGGAGATATCCTGCCAAATGAGCTGAGCTACGAAGCGCTTGGGTTTGTGATGTTAACGACGGTGGGGATTTCCTTGATCTCAGGTATTGTGCCGGCAGTAAAAGCAAGTTTAATGAAACCCTCAGCGATATTGCGGTCGGAGTAAGCCATGCTTAAAGCGAAACGGATTTCCAAAACATTCTACTCGCCAAAGCCGGTTAAGTTATTCGAGGATTTGAATTTCGAAGCGGATGCTGGGGAAACTGTCGCCATCATGGGGCGTTCGGGAGAAGGAAAAAGCACGCTCTTGCACATCTTAGGTACATTGGAGGATGCGTGCAGCGGCGAGCTGTTCATTGCCGGGGAGAACATCAGCCACGCAAGCAAAAATGAGTTGCGCCGCAAGCACATCGGTTTTATTTTTCAGTCGTTTCATCTCCTAGAAGACTTTTCCGTTATCGATAATCTTCTTTTTCCAGCCAAAATTTTACGAACCGATACACGTGTGGGTTCAGAAAAATTCGAGCAGGGGATGCACCTGTTAGAAAAGGTCGGATTGGCTGACCGGGCAGGATTTTTAGCCAAGCAGTTGTCTGGGGGAGAAAAGCAACGGGTCGCGATTGCACGAGCTCTATGCAACAATCCCGACATCATTTTGGCGGATGAACCATCCGGAAATCTTGATGGCATCACCGCTGGCGCTATCCATGACCTTTTAATGGATTTAGCCGCCTCGCAACACAAAACGTTCGTCGTGGTCACCCACAACAAAGATTTAGCTGATCTTTGCCAGACAAAATACATGCTGAGCGGCGGCAAGCTGCAAGCGTTGTAGTCAATAGTCGTCTTTTTATATCTAAGCGCACGAGTGCGCTTTGGGAGTGCGGCGATCTATCGCCGCTTTAAAGTTATGTTGATAGTTTTTTGAAATTAATCCAAAGCGGCGATAGATCGCCCCACTCCCAAAGCATGCTGCGCAGGCTATAGATCATAGACCCATTACACAAAGCCTTGTTGGTCGTGGTATTCTAACGTTCGGGAACTTGATAGCCTAAAGTGCGCAGGTCTTCATACCACGCGTTAATAAGCGGCACATTTATGGGTTCAATGAATCCCGCGCCAGACAACTCTTCTATCAAGTTTATATGCATGGCGGATAGGGATCCGGGTTTGCTCCAGCGTTTGAGGAACCCTACCAGAGGCTTTGTGGTAAGGTACATATTGATTTCGTCTTTAAAATCTTTCATGTAATCATGAGGATTCCGATCTTGAATCACCGTGGCTTCTGTAAAGCAAAGATCGTAGTTTGTCTCCTGAAGAACTCTTTCAACAATGTACCCACGCCAAATATCACATTCTCTAAACTGCGCGATCGGAATGAGGAGGCTCCAAAATGCGGCCTTATGAAACAGCGTATTTTGGCTATTAAAGGGACAATAGTTGCCTTTCTCCAAGATACACGGAATCTGTTGATCAAAAGACACTTCGCGAAATTGAGTTAGCCTAAATACCGCATCGACATCCGGATCTTTATTGGCCAATCTTTGTTCGATGATGAGGTTAGGGTTTACTGTTGCATGCAGCTGATAATCTGTTGAGTGCTGTATTTCAGAAAGCGGGAATCCTCTTGGCCAGACATCCGGCCTCCCAAAATAGGCATACACATTGACAAAGGTATGGGGGCTGGAAATTAGATTAAAGAAGGGATAACGATCAGCCTGCACCTCAATGGTGCTGCTAATCAGCCGATTGTCATCGTCGGTTTCATAAATCCATTTGGCGCCCTGCTGGATCGCATAGAGATATCCGACTGCTTTACGGACGTAATGATTCCATGGCAAATACTTGGTTATCTTATAACCGAGTTCTAGTTGTTTTTCTGGACTTAAGTATACACAATTGTCCAAATGCCAATCGGAGGGTGTTTTTTTGTCTCCTACCACAACTAAATTCCAGCCAGGGATTTTGGCTAGTCGCTTTAAATCCTCCGTCGGATGCTGAATCGTCGTCACAACGATCCAGCGCTCTTGA
>JAGVLX010000091.1 GCA_020054065.1 Parachlamydiales bacterium
AGACGGACGTCGTTGGAAATTAGAGTTTGACACACGGGAAAAGGATCTCGCTACGCAAGCCCGTTGATTTTTCAGTAGCCAATCAACTCAAAAATCGATTAAGAAAGAATCATGTGGTGGCATGAACCTTTCTTCAAATACGCGGTAGGGATAGCGTTAGTCCTGCTGATTATTTTCCTTTTATACAATACCTATCCTGTCTTGTATCCATTAATGTGGTTTATTGCTGCTATATTGTTGCCAGTTTTATTTGCAACATTACTCTATTATATATTAAGGCCATTGGTGGATTTTCTGGATCGATGGATGCCGCGCTATCTCAGCATTCTCGCGACCTATCTGATCTTAGTCTTATTGGGAATAGGGATTGCTTTATTTGTTGTCCCGATCATTCAGGAACTCATCGATCACATCACCCAAGAAAAAATTGAAGTGTATAAACTTCAATTTACGCGGATTGTGGAGATGGTAAAAAGTTATATCCCTCTATCCAATTTTCCGATCATTGAAAATGTTTTCTTAGGTTACGTGCCCAAGATACAAGCCTTCGTTTATCAACTCACTGTCAATTTTATCACCACATTAGCCAGCATTGCTATTTCATTAGCGTTGACCCCTTTTGTGCTCTATTACTTCTTACGCGATGACGAGTTGTTTGGACGTTTTATTCTTCGCTTTACGCCATCCCACTTACAGGAAGAGGTGCAAAAAATCTTACACGATGTGGATAGCACCCTATCGGAGTTTATCACGGCTCAACTAACGCTAGCGTTGATTGTGAGCGGCCTTCTGTTTTGCGGATACATTTTGATCGGACTTCCGCATGCATTAGAGCTATCTTTGATAGCCTTGCTGTTCTACGTTGTGCCTTTTTTGGGAACATTTATTGCAATTATCCCAGCTTTGATTGTTGGATTTTCAATTAGCATATCCATGGCGGTCAAAGTGGTGATCGTGATGTTTGGAGTGCATTTTATCGATTCCAATTTACTGACTCCGCGGCTGATGTCGCACCGGCTTAACATTCATCCATTAACCATCATCCTGCTTCTGTTAGCGGCCGGTACGCTTTACGGCCTGTTAGGATTGCTGCTGGTCACACCAACCTATGCAATTCTAAAAGTCGTTGTGTGGAATATTTACAAGATCTCTAGATTGCGCTACACCATCGCCAAAAGTCAAAACGAACACGAGCCCACGCCCCTTCCTTCCTAAGAAGGGAATTTGAAGTGCGGCAACTTGTTGCCGCTTTGTTTAGCGCGACTTGTCGCGTGTCTTGTGAAACGTCGTCTATCCAGTCGATCCTGCTTATTGACTTTCCACACCGCTTACGAGCGTCTTTTTTACATTCAATTGTTCATCTAACAAAATCACATCAGCATCGGCTCCGACAGCTAACGTTCCTTTCTGTTTCTCGATCCCTAATAAGGTTGCTGGTTTCAAACTGGCTGCTTCCAACGCTTCCACGGGAGTACAGTTGGTAAACGCTTTTAAATTACGTACCGCTTGATCCATGCTGACGCAACTGCCTGCCAACGTTGTGGTGCCTTTTACAAAAACCGTTCGTCCGTGGACTTCAACAGTTTGTCCCCCTAATTGATAATCGCCTGGCTGTAATCCCATCGCCGCCATGCCATCCGTGATCAATGTTAAGCCTGCTTTATTTAATCGCCATGCCATCAAAACGAAGGACGGATGCACATGCACGCCATCTACAATGATTGTAAAAGGCCAAAGCGGCTCAATCAACGCTTTACCGAACGCTCCGGGATGACGATGATTAAAAGGACCCATCGCATTAAAGAAATGCGTGATCCAATCCATGTCCGGTATGTCATTCAATTGGGCTGCGGTATGGCCAGCTGCCACTTTAATTCCTTTTGATTTTAAATATTCGACGGCTTCAGCAGCATGGGGAAGTTCGGGATCCAACGTCACCACCTTCACACCCTGTAACGATCCATAGATCTTATCCACATGACCATCTTCCGGAATTTGCTGACTCACTTGGCGATGGGCTCGCAATAGTTTATGATTTAAAAAAGGGCCTTCTAGATGAATTCCTAACGGGTGGGCTGAGCCAGGCGGCACGCGAATTTCATTCAGTGTTTGAATGATTTTAGGATACAAGATGGGTGCCGAGCTAATGACCGTGGGTAAAAACGAAGTCACTCCAAATTGGGGAAGTTTTTTTGCCACTTCACTCATCTTTTCCGGAGTTCCTGTAAAATCAATACCAAAGGCGCCATTCAATTGGAGATCGATATAGCCGGGCGCGACAATCAGACCGCGAGCTTCGATCGTCTTATCTGCTTTGGAGGCTGTTGTGATTTTACCCTTTGCAATCCACAGATCCTCACTAATAAGCTCATGATTACGAAGGAGTTTTCCACCTCTAATGCAAATCGTTTTAGTCATATTCAACCTATCTGGATTGCCAACAACATAGCATAGTGCTATCTGTATGTAAATATGGCGAAAGGAAAGATTCATATCGGCGCTTCAGGCTGGCATTACGAACATTGGAAACAAGTGTTCTATCCTGAAAAAATGCAACCTAAAGATTACCTTCCTTTTTACGCTCAGCATTTTAGTACAACCGAAATCAATAATACCTTTTATCATCTGCCTAAGGACACCGTCATCGATCATTGGACCGAACAAGTACCCGCTAAGTTTATTTTTTCGCTTAAAGCCAGTGGATATATCACACATCGCAAGCGTTTAAAAGATCCTCAAAAAACACTTAAACCCTTTTTCGAAAGGATGGAGCATTTTGGGAAAAAGATCGGAGTGATCCTGTTTCAGCTTCCTCCGAACTTTAAATGCGACCTTGAACGATTGGAAAACTTTTTGAATCACTTGCAGAAAGGGTATCGCTACAGCTTTGAATTCCGCCACCCAACCTGGTTTACCGAAGAAACCTACCGTCTGCTTCGTAAACACAACATTGCGCTGTGCATTTCAGATTTAATTCCAGAAACCTTTTTTCTCGAAGTAACCGCAAAATTTATCTATATCCGGATGCACGGGCCGAAATTAGAAGCGTACCGCGGGGCATACGGCCCCACCCTCTTGAAAGAATGGAAAGCCAAGATCGAACATTGGAGCCAGCAAAATATCACGGTGTATTGCTACTTCGATAATGACGAGAAAAGTTTCGCCGTCAAAGATGCCAAAACCCTTTTAGATCTTCTAAAAATAAAATAACCACAGACACCTAAATCAAATACAGAGGCACAGAGATTGATGAAAAAAAATAACACAGATGACCAAGATAACTAGGATAGGATAAATGATTTTATCCTAATTTCCTATCCTGGTCATCCTGGTTATCAGTGTTATTGATTTATCTCTGTGCCTCTGTGGTTAAATTTGATTTAGGCGTTTTTGTGGTTATTCTTCAGAAGCAACTTCAACGCATCCTGTTTCATCCTGAGATGCACGCTGTACAACCCGTTGGCCCGATTGGGGGTTAAACTAGCCGTAATCCCCAAATCTTCTAAAAATTTGGGAGGACATTTTAGGATCACTTCCGGGCTCTCTCCGCTATAAACTCTCACCAATAGCGCTGCCAATCCCGCGGAAATCAATGCATCAGACTCGGCTTCAAAGATGACGCTGCCGTCTTTCAGCTCCGAATGCAAATACACCACACTCTGACACCCATTCACGATGTTCTCAGGAATCTTATAACTAGGATCCAGCTTGGGTTGCTCCTTGCCCAACTCGATAATTTTTTGGTACCGGGCATCCGCATCCAAACAGGCCGAAAACAGGTCCCGCAGCGCTTGCTGCTTTCTTTCACACGACTCAAACATAAATCATTAATAGTCTTAATTGTGAAAATATTATATATCAATTATTTCTTAAACACAACTTCTAAAATAGGGGTGTGGCATGCATGTAGAGACAATTTTAGCGCCACTCTATGACAATCTATTAACCATGTTCTTTCTCATGCTGCTCTGCTGGTTTATCTACCTCCTCAATAAAAATGCCGGCATCGTCGATATTGGCTGGGCGTTATGTTTCTTTGTGGCTGCCATTAACTACCAGACCAAATCCCCCCACTTTCTGTTTTTTGAGGATTACGCTGGTTCTACCTGGGCCCTCCGCAATTGGATCATGACCCTCATGATCTGCATCTGGTCTGGACGACTCGCCATCCATCTGATCCGAAGATACCTCAATTCTCCCGAAGACCCCCGCTACAAACGGCTTAAAGAAGGATGGGGAGGGTGGATCGACCTTAAAATCTTGCTTCTATTTATGTTTCAAGGGATTCTAGCCTTCCTGCTCTCGATCGCTTTTTACCCTCCTTACCTGGAAATTAACAAATATTTGACCCGCTGGGAGGTGATCGGCATGGGCGTGTGGCTCATCGGGGTGATCGGGGAGTCCTTAGCCGATTATCAATTGACCCAATTCAAAGCTGACCCAGCCAATGAAGGAAAGGTTTGTGATGTTGGACTTTGGGAATACTCTCGTCACCCCAACTATTTTTTTGAATGGATCGTATGGATCGGGTTCTACCTATTCACCTTAGGTTCAGCAGACTGGTACTTTGGCATTTACGCCCCGATTGTCATGCTGATCCTATTGCTGTATGTCTCGGGGATCCGCCTAACCGAAAATCAAGCGTTAAGCACTAAAGGAGAGGCTTATAGGAGCTATCAACGGCGTACCAATGCGTTCTTCCCCTGGTTCCCTAAAGAGCCGGATTCCCCCTCAGAAAGGGGTTGAAGGGGTTTATTCTCCTGGTCCTGTTTGTCTTGTGCGTCCTGCTTATCCGGCTTCCGACCGTTAAAAATTTGTGGTTCAGGGATCTAAACCACATTTTCTCTTGACCTTCTATCGGGTTTTCCGTAATATTAATGTCAACTAAATAAATCTCTATTCTCCCCGGAAAAGTGTAACCATCATCTATGCCAAAAGAAGATACAATTAAGCTAGACGGCACAGTCACAGAACTTTTGCCTAACATGAACTTTAAAGTGGTTTTGCAAAATGGAGCGACAGTAAATGCCCATCTATGCGGAAAGATGCGGATGAAAAATATTCGCGTCTTAGTGGGTGATACCGTAACAGTGGAAATGTCCCCTTACGACCTTACTAAGGCACGAATCATTTTCCGGCAAAAGTGATAGACTGAGAAATTTTAGGGCGCGAGGCGCAAATTACTTCGCAAAAAAGAAAGCATGGTGTAAGCTTTGTTACTGCATAATTGACTCTGACACTTGCGGAAACTTGTTCGCCCAGATAGCTCAGTGGTAGAGCACTTGCATGGTAAGCAAAAGGTCGAAGGTTCAATTCCTTTTCTGGGCAGAGATTTATAAACAAAAACAAAAACAACAAATCTGGACTCCACGGAGGAAAAAATGGCTAAAGAAGCATTCCAGCGGAATAAGCCACACGTAAACATCGGAACGATCGGTCACGTTGACCACGGCAAAACCACACTAACAGCTGCAATCACTAAGGTGTTGGCTGAGAAGCACTCAGGAGCAACTAAGTTTAGAGATTACGCTTCGATCGACAACACCCCTGAAGAGAAAGCGCGCGGGATCACGATCAACGCATCACACGTAGAGTACGAAACAGAGAAACGCCACTACGCTCACGTTGACTGCCCTGGCCACGCCGACTACGTCAAAAACATGATCACCGGTGCTGCGCAGATGGACGGAGCGATCCTCGTCGTCGCTGCAACCGACGGCGCGATGCCGCAAACGAAAGAACACATCTTGCTTGCAAGACAGATGCAAGTACCTGAAATCGTTGTGTTCCTCAACAAATGCGATATGCTCAGCGACAGCGACCAAGAGTTAATCGACATCGTTGAATTCGACCTGCACCAAATCCTCGAAGCTAAAGGGTATAAAAATACCCCAATCATCCGCGGCTCAGCTCTGAAAGCGCTCGAAGGCGATCCAAAATACGTCGAAGCGATCTTGAAGCTGATGCAGACAGTTGACGAAAGAATCCCAACCCCAGTTCGCGAAACTGACAAGCCGTTCTTAATGCCAATTGAAGACGTGTTCTCCATCTCGGGACGCGGTACCGTGGCAACTGGCCGTGTCGAGCGCGGAATGGTCAAGTTGAACGACAAGCTCCAACTCGTTGGTCTTAAAGAAACTCGCGACACCGTTGCAACCGGTCTGGAAATGTTCAATAAAGAACTCGCAGACGCACGCGCTGGTGAAAACGTGGGTATCCTCCTCCGCGGTCTTGAGAAAAATGACATCGAACGCGGTATGGTTCTCGCAGCTCCTGGTACATGCACACCGCATACCGAGTTCAAAGGACCTGTCTACGTTCTGACTCAAGCAGAAGGCGGACGCCATAAGCCATTCTTCCCTGGCTACCGTCCTCAGTTCTACTTCAGAACGACTGACGTGACCGGTTCTGTCGAGCTCCCAGCGGGAGTCGAGATGGTGATGCCAGGCGACAACGTGGAAGTCAGCGTCAAGTTGATCGCTCCCGTTGCGATGGAAAAAGGGATGCGCTTCGCGATTCGTGAAGGTGGCCGTACGATCGGTGCCGGAACGGTATCCGAAATCATCAAGTAATTGATGGTGCCAGCTGCAAGATCTTGTGAGGCTGCTATAGTACACTGTTAAGTATTTATTGATCATTTATGGCGCGCCAAAACCCCGGGGTTGAACGATTGTAAGTCGCCCCATATTTACTAAATATTGGGCGACTTACAATCGTTCAACCGCGGGAGTTTTCACGCAGCCAGAAATGGTCAAGAAATACTTGACAGTGTACCTACCTAGGTTAGCAGCCTTTACGGCTATATGGCCGTAAAGATCTTCCTATGCAGGAGAGGAAACTTCTGCGGATTAGGGTGTGTAGCTCAGCTGGTAGAGCAGCGGTCTCCAAAGCCGCCGGTCGGGGGTTCGAATCCCTCCGCACTCGTTTAGGATGCTCGAACAACCCCAATCGCATGTTTGCGGTTGTTTGAGGAAAAAAAATAGGATTTTATGACTGTAATGGAAATCAAAAAAAACCACACGGCTAACCCCTCAGAAACAGTCCTAGCCAGCAAGAAGGCAACGCCGCGCGATGTGATCGCTGAGATCAAATCCGAAATAGGGAAAATCAGTTGGACCAGCAAGGAAGAACTGATCACCTATACCCAAATTGTGGTTGGTGCGACCGTGGTATTCGGAATTGGGATCTACTTTACCGATTTGATTATCCAAACGACTTTGTTCGCCTTACACTCCATCGTTAGTTTCATCATAGGTTAACCATGCATAAGTGGTACGTTGTACAAGTCTTGTCCGGACACGAAAAGAAAGTGAAAAAAGCGCTCGAAGAACATCGCGAGCTGAAAGGCGTGGGTGACTTGATCGATCAAGTCTTGCTGCCGACTGAAAACGTTTCGGAAGTGAAAAATGGACAGCAACGGATTGTCGAAAAGAAGCTGTGGCCTGGCTACTTGCTCGTTAAAATGTTACTGAACGACGAATCGTTCTACTACATTAAAAATACCGTCAGCGTCGTCGATTTCCTGGGCGGGGAAACTGCGACATCGCTCACCGATGACGAAGTCGATGAAATCCTCCGCGACCTGCAACAGAAAAAAGAAACCGTTACGCAGAAACACAAATTTGAAGTGGGCGACCGCGTCAAAATTACAGATGGCGTCTTTGTCAACTTCTTGGGCACAGTGACCGAAGTATTCCACGACAAAGGGCGCCTAAGCGTCATGGTCTCCATCTTCGGCCGCGATACCCGCGTCGACGACCTCGAATTCTCGCAAGTCGAAGAAGTGACCGACGAAAAAGAAGAAGGGTAACCCGAAGTCCGTAGGACGACAGAAATTAGCCCATGGTGACTGAAAGGAACCATGGGAAGACGAAAAAGAAGAAGGGTAGAATCCGTAAGTACGGATAGCCATGGTGCAGCCATGGGAAAAGATTGTTACGAGTCCGGAGAGGCGCAGCCTCGAAGGACGACAGAAATTAGCCCACGGTGACTGAAAGGAACCGTGGGTAGCCTCAAAGAATATTGCCTTAGTCGCATGGTTGACCCTATGACCATGGGAAAACGAAAATGAGTCCGTAAGGACGACCGATATTAGCCCATGGTGACCGAAGGGAACCGTGGGAAAGGAAAACAATGTCAAAGAAAGTCGTAAAGATCATCAAGCTGCAGATCCCTGCAGGGAAAGCCAATCCGGCCCCGCCAATTGGTCCAGCCCTCGGTGCTGCAGGCGTTAACATCATGGCATTCTGCAAAGAATATAATGCCAAAACAGCCGATAAAGGGGGAGTTGTTCTTCCCGTAGAAATCACCGTCTACGCAGACAAAAGCTTTACCTTTATCACGAAACAGCCTCCCATCGGTGAGCTCCTCAAAAAAGAGTTGGGAATTGCAAAAGGTTCTGCTGTACCAAACCGCGATAAAGTCGGCAAAATTACCCGGTCGCAAGCACGCAAAATTGCAAAAGAAAAAATGCAAGATATGAATGCCAATGACTTGGAAGCTGCCACCAACCTCGTGCTCGGTTCAGCCAGATCAATGGGTATAGATCTCATACCAGAATAAAGAGAAATAAAACATGGGTCATACAAGTAAACGTTTTCGGGAGATAGCGAAACACTTCGACGCCACAAAAAAATATGGCGTCCGTGAAGCTATCGACATATTAAAGAAATGCCCACCGGTCAAATTCGACCAGTCTGTGGACATTGCTTTAATGACAGGCGTTGACCCACGTAAATCCGACCAAAGCGTTCGCGGGACTGTATCATTACCGAATGGTACAGGAAAGAAAATGCGCATCCTCGTCCTCGCCAAAGGCGATAAGATCAAGGAAGCGCTGAGCGCCGGAGCAGATTACGCGGGCAACGAAGATCTCATTGAGAAAATTAACGGGGGTTGGACGGATTTTGATGCCGTCATCGCCACTCCCGACATGATGCGCGAAGTAGGGAAACTAGGGAAAGTCCTCGGGCCACGCGGACTCATGCCTACTCCTAAAGCGGGCACAGTAACTACTGACATCGCAAAGGCAGTCCAAGAACTTCAAGGTGGAAAAATCGAGTTCAAGATTGACCGCCACGGCGCCATCAATAACGCCGTCGGCAAAATGTCGTTTGACGGAGCAAAGCTCGAGGAAAACGTGCGTTCCTATCTGAATGCTGTTCTTCGTGCTAAGCCAGCTTCTGCCAAAGGACAGTTTGTCAAATCGATCACGATTTCAACCACGATGGGTCCTGGAATCAAAATCGACCTGCGCGAAATCGAAGCCACCAAGGAGTAAGCCGTTATGAGACCAGAAAAACAGCTACTGCTTGAAGAAGTCAAGCAACAGATCGATAAGCACGGCTCTTTTGTGATCATGCGTTACAGCAGCTTAAACGCCAATAAAGCGAATAAATTCCGTCGCGACGTCGCCAAAATGGGCGGCGGCATGGAAGTGATCCGCAAACGTCTATTGGTAAAAGCTGCCGATGCTGCAGGGATCAAGTTGGACCTCGATGCACTTGACGGGCATATCGCCCTGGTGTTTGGGGGTAACGATGCGCTTGAAACTACTAAGTTTGTTTTCAAGTATGGTGAAGACAATGACAAGGCTGTCGAAGTGATCGGCGGACAGGTAGATGGAAGGCTATATAACGCAGCCGACATCAAAAAACTGTCTCAGCTTCCAAGCCTCAACGATATGCGTGCGCAATTCCTGGGTACACTGGCTGCACCAATGGCCGAAACCCTTGGAGTCATGGACGCACTGGTATCAAGCGTTGTCTACTGTTTAGCCAACAAAGCCGAACAAAAATAGAGTTTTTAAAATTTAAGAGAAAAGAAAATAAGAGGTTGTACCGTGAGTAACAAAACAGATTCATTAGTTGAAGAGCTCAGCAAATTAACCGTATTGGAAATGTCCGAGCTCAAAACCAAATTGGAAGAGAAGTGGGGCGTTAAAGCGTCTGCTGGAGCACCTGTCATGATGGCAGCACCAGCTGGCGGCGCCGGCGCTGCTCCTGCTGTTGAAGCAACTGACTTCGCAGTGATCCTTGAAGAAGTTCCTGCCGACAAGAAAATGGGCGTCATCAAGTTAGTGCGCGACTTAACCGGCCTCGGTTTGAAAGAATCGAAAGAGTTGGTTGATGCAGCACCAAAACCAGTCAAAGAAACTGCACCAAAAGCTGAAGCTGAAGACATGAAGAAGAAGCTGACAGAAGCCGGTGCTAAAGTTACTTTGAAGCCTGTTTAATCAAAGTAAGCACACGACACCAAAATGGCGGGGCAATTCCCGCTATTTTGGTGTTATTGTAATTTAAAAAAACGAATATTTTTAGTTGTTCAACAACAGAGGTAATTAAGTACTTCCAAGAATTAATCAAAGAAGTGCAGATTGCCAGGTAGTGAAACAGCGCATAGACGCGCTAAAAAAGTTTTTAAACTTTACGGGGAGTTCCTCATCATGCAAAGGCCGCCGCATCGGGTGAGTTTCAATGAAAAGGAAGAGATTATCGATCTTCCGAACCTGATTGAAATTCAGATCAAGTCCTATAACCAATTTCTCCAAGCCGATAAGTTTCCAGATGAAAGGGAGAATATTGGTCTGCAAGAAGTCTTTAACGAGATCTTTCCCATCAAGTCGTATGATGAGAAGACCGTCCTCGAATTTATCTCATACAATCTAGGTGTCCCTAAATACAGCCCTGAAGAGTGCATTCGCCGCGGGATCACCTATAATGTGACTTTGAAAGTGCGTTTCCGCCTGACCGATGAGACCGGGATCAAAGAAGAAGAAGTGTACATGGGGACCATCCCCATTATGACCGATAAGGGGACGTTCATTATTAACGGTGCCGAACGGGTTGTTGTATCCCAGCTCCATCGTTCGCCTGGGATTTGCTTCGAACAAGAACGCCATGCCCGTGGAACTTCGATCTACTCTTTCCGCATCATCCCTTATCGCGGCAGCTGGCTGGAAGCCTCCTTTGACACGAACGATTTGATCCATGTGTACATCGACCGCAAAAAGCGCCGCCGCAAAATTTTGGCGACCAGCTTTATCCGTACGCTGGGTTACTCCACCAATTCCGATATTATCGAAGAGTTCTTCAGTACCCGCAAAGTGAAATTGAAAGAGAAAGAGATTGCCAAATACGTCGGTAAGATTCTAGCGCAAGATGTCGTCGATGAAGAGTCCGGTCTAGTCTTTGGTAAAGCGTCGGAAAAACTGACAACAGCCATGTTGAAGCGCATGGCAGATGCGGGTGTTGATGTGATCCGCATTGCTGAAGATGCCGATGAAACCAGCCCGATTATCCGGATGCTGGCAAAAGACGCGACCGATTCGTATGAATCCGCATTGAAAGATTTCTATCGCAAAATCCGTCCGGGCGAGCCAGCGACCTTGTCGAATGCCCGCTCGGCCATTATGCGGCTGTTCTTCGATCCGAAGCGCTACAATTTAGGGCGTGTTGGACGCTACAAGATGAACTCAAAGCTTGGGTTGGAAGTGGATGAAGAATCGCTCCAAACGGTCACCTTGGTAAAGGAAGACGTCATCCGCGCCTTGAAATATTTGATCCGCCTTCGCAGCGGCAGCCCGGATGTCAGCATCGACGATATCGATCACTTAGGCAATCGTCGGGTGCGTTCAGTCGGGGAATTAATCCAAAACCAATGCCGTATCGGCTTGGCGCGCATGGAGAAAATCATCCGCGAACGGATGAACTTGTTCGATTTTACTTCAGATACGCTGACGCCTGGCAAAATTGTTTCAGCTAAAGCTCTGACTGGCGTGCTGAAAGATTTCTTCGGCCGTTCTCAATTATCCCAATTCATGGACCAAAACAACCCAGTCGCTGAATTGACGCATAAGCGGCGCCTTTCCTCCCTTGGACCTGGCGGCTTGAACCGCGACCGCGCCGGCTTTGAAGTGCGTGACGTGCATACGTCGCACTATGGCCGTATTTGTCCGATCGAAACACCGGAAGGACCGAACATCGGTTTGATCACTTCGTTGTCATCGTACGCGAAGATCAACGAATTTGGTTTTATCGAAACTCCTTACCGCATTGTGCGCGATGGCGTCGTAACCGAAGAGATCGAGTACATGACCGCCGACCAAGAAGAGCGCAACGTGATTGCACAGGCTTCAGCCGTGCTTGACGAATACAATATGTTTAAAGACCCGATCGCTTGGGTGCGCCATAAAGGGGAGCAATACGAGACCGATTCCAGTAAAGTCACTCACATGGATGTCTCGCCGAAGCAGCTCGTGTCGATTGTAACCGGTTTGATTCCGTTCCTCGAACACGACGACGCGAACCGCGCGTTGATGGGTTCTAACATGCAGCGCCAAGGCGTTCCGTTGTTGAAGACCGAAGCGCCGATCGTCGGAACTGGATTGGAAGCACGCGCAGCCCGCGACTCTGGTGCAGTTGTGATCGCCCAAGAAAATGGAACGATCGAGTATGTTGACGGCTTGAAAATCGTGGTGGCTCCGAAAGGGAACCGGATGCAGAAGAAGACGTACGAGTTGAAAAAATTCCTCCGCTCGAACGCGGGAACCTGTATTAACCAGCGTCCGCTTGTCAACATCGGCGATGAAGTCAAAATTAACGATGTGATTGCTGACGGTCCCGGAACCGATAAAGGGGAAGTGGCTCTTGGGAAAAACGTGCTCGTGGCGTTCATGCCCTGGTGCGGATACAACTTCGAAGATGCCATCATCTTGTCGGAAAAATTGCTTCGCGAAGATTATTACACCTCTATCCATATCGAAGAGTTTGAAATCACTGCTCGCGACACCAAGTTGGGTAAAGAAGAGATCACCCGCGATATTCCAAACGTATCGGAAGATGCGTTGGTCAACCTCGGCGAAGATGGGATTATTCGCGTCGGCGCTGAAGTCAAGCCGGGCGATATCTTAGTCGGTAAAATTACACCAAAATCGGAAACCGAGTTGGCTCCGGAAGAGCGTTTGCTCCGCGCCATCTTCGGCGAGAAAGCCGCTGACGTTAAAGATGCCTCTTTGACAGCACCTCCGGGAACCGAAGGGGTGGTCATGGATGTGAAAGTGTTCAGCCGCCGCGACCGTTTGACCAAAACGGATGATGAGTTGGTGGAAGAAGCAACCCGCTTGAAAGATATTCAGCGTGAATACAAACAGAAGCAAGCGCAAGTCAAGAACGATCGCCATGAGAAATTAGGCGCATTGCTCTTGAACGAAAATGCTCCAGGTTCGATCCTGCACCGTCGTACGGCTGAAGTGATCATCCATGAAGGGGAGTTAATCACCCAAGAGTTGATCGAAGCGCTCGAGAAAGAGTTTGTCGAAGACTTGCTGATGCCGCATAACGACATCTATGACGCCTTGCGCACGGTCTTGCGCGACAGCGAAGTTGCCTTGCAGACGCTTGAAATGCAATACAAAACCGAAGCTGAACACACCCGCAAAGGGGATACCGACCTGGATCCAGGCATTATCCGCCAAGTTAAAGTCTATGTGGCCTCTAAGCGTAAGCTGGAAGTCGGCGACAAGATGGCTGGCCGTCACGGTAACAAAGGGGTCGTCTCGAAAATCGTTCCTGAGGCAGACATGCCGTACATGAGCGATGGAACACCCATCGAGATCATCCTCTACCCAGTGGGCGTACCTAAGCGGATGAACATCGGACAGCTCTTTGAAACCCACCTAGGCTTAGCAGCCAAGCGCGAAGGGTTTTTTGTGAAGAGCCCGGTATTTGAAGGGTTCCCTGAAGTAAAAATTTGGGATCTCTTTAGGAAACATGGCTTGCCCACCGATGGTAAGTTGTTCCTCTATGATGGACGTACCGGTGACCGTTTCGATACTCCGGTTACCGTGGGATACATCTACATGCTGAAACTGAACCATCTTGTGGCGGATAAGATCCACGCTCGTGCGGTGGGACCTTACTCGCTCGTCACCCAGCAGCCGTTGGGTGGTAAAGCACAGATGGGGGGGCAGCGTTTCGGGGAGATGGAAGTATGGGCGGCCGAAGCGTATGGCGCAGCGCACTTCCTCCAAGAAATGTTAACCGTGAAATCGGACGACGTCGGCGGACGCGCTCGTATCTACGAGTCGATTGTTAAAGGGGAGAACCTCCTTAACAGCGGAACGCCTGAATCGTTCAACGTGTTGATCAAAGAGATGCAAGGTTTAGGCCTTGATGTTCGCCCAGAAGCCCTGGTCGCAGAGTAAAATCTAGGGGGCGGTTTTGCCCCCTTATAAAATTTATCAATTCCATGGAAGCCAAAATGGCTTGCCAGTATTAAGGAGAGTTGCATGAATCATGAAGAATCGCAACAGCCGCAATTTGACAAGTTGACAATCAAGATTGCGTCTGACGATGTCATTCGCAACAAATGGTCGCGTGGAGAAATCAAAAAACCGGAAACGATCAACTACCGTACCTTTAAGCCGGAAAAGGGCGGGTTATTCTGCGAAAAAATCTTCGGCCCCACACGTGACTGGGAATGTGCTTGCGGTAAGTACAAAAAAATTAAGCATAAAGGCATTGTCTGCGACCGCTGCGGCGTCGAAGTGACCTTGTCCAAAGTCCGCCGTGAACGGATGGCGCATATCGATTTAGCGGTGCCAGTTGTTCACATCTGGTTCTTTAAAACCATGCCTTCGCGCATTGGTAACTTATTAGGAATGTCTTCGACCGACCTTGAACGGATCATCTACTACGAAGAGTGGGTGGTGATCGATCCAGGTCAAACCGACCTCGAAAAGAAACAACTGTTGAATGATAACGAATACCGCGAAGCGCGTGAGAAGTGGGGACGTGATGCATTCGTCGCCAAAATGGGCGGTGAAGCAATCTACGACTTGCTGAAAACAGAAGATTTGCAAGTTCAACTGGTTGATTTAAAGGACAAGCTCCGCAAAACCAAATCGCAGCAAGCCCGTATTAAACTCGCGAAACGGTTAAAAATCATCGAGAGTTTCATCACATCTGGCAACCGTCCAGAGTGGATGGTAATGTCCGCGATTCCGGTCATCCCGCCCGATCTACGTCCTTTGGTTCCTTTGGATGGCGGACGTTTTGCGACCTCTGACTTGAACGACCTTTACCGTCGCGTGATCAACCGTAATAATCGTTTAAAAGCAATCTTGAAGCTGAAAACACCGGAAGTGATTGTCCGTAACGAAAAGCGGATGCTGCAAGAAGCGGTCGATGCGCTCTTCGATAACGGCCGTCATGGCCATCCGGTCATGGGTGCAGGCAACCGTCCGTTGAAATCCCTGTCCGAGATGTTAAAAGGGAAGCAAGGGCGCTTCCGTCAAAACTTGCTGGGTAAACGGGTTGACTACTCAGGCCGTTCCGTAATCATTATCGGCCCTGAACTGCGCTTTAACCAGTGCGGTCTGCCGAAACTCATGGCGCTTGAACTGTTTGAACCGTTTATCGTCAAACGCCTCAAAGACCTCGGATATGTCTATACCATCCGCTCCGCGAAGAAAATGATCCAACGGCATGCTCCAGAAGTATGGGATGTGCTCGACGAAATCATCAAAGGGCACCCGGTCTTGCTGAACCGTGCTCCGACGTTGCACCGTTTGGGGATTCAAGCGTTCGAGCCTGTGTTGATCGAAGGGAAAGCGATCCGTATCCACCCGTTGGTGTGCGCAGCGTTCAACGCGGACTTTGACGGGGATCAGATGGCGGTCTATGTGCCTCTCTCCGTCGAAGCACAGTTAGAAGCAAAATTGCTGATGATGGCCCCTGACAACATTTTCTACCCATCTTCCGGTAAGCCTGTGGCTGTGCCTTCGCAAGATATGACGTTGGGATTGTACTACCTGATGTACGAGCCGCTATTTATTCCGGAAGACCATGGGCAAAAAACCCGCTACTTCCGCGATAGCGATGAAGTGTTGATGGCGTTGTTCTCCTCCGAAAGCTATAGCTGGGGTTCCCATAAAAATAGTAAAACGCCTGATCGTGTTGACAATTTAGGTCGTGGACTAAAGCTGCATGAGCGGATTCGTCTGCGTACCGAAGATGGGATTATCGAGACGACTCCTGGCCGCGTGATTTTTAATACGATCGTGCCGAAAGAGCTTGGATTCCAAAACTACAGCATGCCTAAGAAACGGTTGGGCGAGCTGATCATGCAGTGCTATAAGAAAGTGGGTCTGGAAGCAACTGTCCGCTTCCTTGACAACTTGAAGATGCTCGGCTTCAGCGAATCGACCAAATCGGGTATTTCGATCGGTGTCTGCGATGCGATCATCCCCACATCGAAAAAGAACGTGTTGAGAGACTCGTACGAAAAAGTGGCTGTGGTCAAGAAACAGTACGAGGACGGGATCATTACCGATGGCGAGCGTCGTTCCAAAATGATCAGTATCTGGACTGAAGCGTCTGACAAGTTATCTGAAGAGCTTTTCAAGCTTATCAGCGAACCAAAAGAAGGGCGCCTCAACCCAATGTTTATGATGATCGACTCTGGCGCAAGCGGTAACAAAAACCAAGTGCGTCAGCTAGGTGCGATGCGCGGTTTGATGGCGAAGCCGTCCGGAGAGATCCTTGAATCTCCCATTACTTCGAACTTCCGTGAAGGATTGACGGTACTGCAATTCTCAATCTCTTCCCACGGTGCCCGTAAAGGTCTGGCCGATACCGCGTTGAAAACTGCGGACTCCGGTTACCTCACTCGTCGTCTGGTCGACGTTTCCCAAGACGTGATCATCACTGAAGAAGATTGCGGCACCCTCAATGGGATTGAAGTGGCGGCGATCAAACAAGGTCAGGAAGAACTGCTTCCATTAAAAGATAGAATCTTCGGGCGCACGGTATGCGACGATATCTATCTGCCAGGCGATAGCACAAAGCTATTGGCAAAATCAGGCGATATTCTAACAGTCCTGCAAGCGGAAGCGATCGACGATGCCGGTATTGAAACGGTCAAGATCCGTTCCGTACTGACGTGCGAAACCCGCCGCGGCGTCTGCTCGAAGTGCTACGGCATCAACTTGGCGAACGGCCGCTTGGTCAGCCAGGGAG
>JAGVLX010000129.1 GCA_020054065.1 Parachlamydiales bacterium
GGGCAGTGGTGACTCCCCTAAGCCTTTTTTATACCGAGTGGGTCAATGCGTGGTGTGCCACGATCCAACGTCAAGAGCCGCAAGAGCAGATCTGAAAACTAACCACAGAGACACAGAGAAAAACGCAAAAAACAAAGATAACCAGGATAGGAGACAGGATTCTGAGCTCTATCATCATCTATCCTATTTCCTATCTTGATTATCCTGGTCATCATTGTTATTTTTTTGATCTATCTCTGTGTCTCTGTGGTGAATTTCTTCACGAAAAGATGCAGGCTTTTAAATGTGTAAAAGCATCGTTCATTTCACGGAATAACAGAAAATCTTTCTTCACTTCTTCCGCATTCTCCAAACCGCGGACGGTTAGAGATTCGAGGCGTGGACATTGGTCAAAGAGAAGCTGTAATGTGTCTTCAGAAAAAGTCTTGCAACCATTCAAGGTCAAATGTTTGATGTCATTCAACCTTCCCATAAGCGCATTTACGGCTTCGACTGGAAGTTTCTCCTTGTAAGATTCAAGAGTCAACGATTCTAAAGCATTCAATTGTCCGGGCAACAATGCGAGCGTATCTGTATTAAGACCTGTCGTGGCTGAGATAGAAAGCGTCCGCAAATCTGTTTGATTCGTGACAATCTCCTGCATCAGTGCCAATGTCATGCAAGGCACGGTCAAGTTCAGGTGTCTCAAGCGACATTTTTGCAATGCAGAACGGATCCCTTCTGGCTTGAGATTTTCACAGCCGCTGATCTCCATATTTTGGATGGGATGTTTCGTCGTGAGAGTCAGTAAAAATAGATCCTCGACACGAGGAAATTTATTAGGAATGATCGTGTGCAATGCGATCCCATAAATCTTTGAGGAATGGAAAAGGATTTTTCTCAACGCTTCTTCAGAAAGCCCCGCCATCATCGTTTCACTGACATCAATAAAGCCAGCTTGTGGATAATCACTCATTTTCTCGGAGGGTGGTCCGCTTCTTAGTTCGGAAAGCGATTTTCTTAATAAATAGGCATGTCGAACAGCGGTTTTCCAGTCGCGATTAGGCTCCTCCACCTGGCAGCCATAGATTTCATTGAAAATGTGATTCCATAGGGGAAAAGCGGCGGTAAAGCGGCAAATGCGCCGAAAATCCAGCAAATTCCCTAATTTAAGCCGTTTTAAGACCAAATTTACGACGTCTGTGGGTAGTTTTCCGAAGAAGGTACAATCTGGTCCTAATTTATTCATATTAAAGCATTATAATATAAATTTTAATAAAGTTCAATTAAAAATATTATTATGATAAAATCATAATAGGTAATGTTATAAATACAGGTGTATCATGCAATTACCGCCAAATATAATGCAGCAGTATCTAGGAGTCAACCTTCAACCGAATCAGACCCTGGATGCCGATATCGTCAACCGCTCAGACAAGACTGTTGAAGGGCGCTTTAGGCCCGTCGAGATGAAAACCCACAACGTGGGCGTCGACTCGATGAAGAGTTATGGTCACATGCTTTCAAAAGATCAGGAAACCTTAATCAAATTTGCCGCAAAATTACGAAGTTTTGCCAATGATACTCCTGACGTCCATACCGATGGGAAATCAGAACGAATGAGGATCATTGACCGCAACTCCAATCAGCTGTTCAACGCAGCGATGCTTAATATTGCCCGAGCTACCGGAGGAGCTACACCAAGCATTCAAAACATGACAGATCGGCGTGAGATTGCCCAAGCCCTTGCCGGTTCCATCGAAGCCCATGTCAGAAACGCTCTTAATACAGTGAATGCTTCGATAGGACAATCAGCCAACATCAATACCGCCGAAGCAAAAATCAAAGGTTTAACTGCGTGTTTAGGGCGCATGGATGACCTCGAGACAAAAATATCAAATTTAGAGATCGGGATCAGTAGAGTCGTGATTGATCCACATAAACAGGCAACCCCAATTTCAGCTGCGGATCAGGCGAAGCTAAAAGAAGCGCAGTACGGAGGAACTCAAAAAACGTACGGCGAATTGCAGCAGCGCCTGGATAATGTACGAGGCCGTCAAGAAGAGATCAAAGCAACTCTAGCCGCTTTAAAAGAGCGGAGCCAATCGGCCCCTGCCCCTCCTCCACATAGAGAGCTTGAAGCAAGGTCGGGAGCCATTAAAAAAGAAGCCAGACCTGACTATAAGGGAAAAATCATGGCTCTAGAAAAGGAACTTGTCGGTCTGGAGCAAGAAATCAAAGTGTTGTCAAGCATCGGTCCAGCACGGGAGTTATCCGATAATAACCAAAGATTGATTTCGCTAAAAGCGGAGTTGGGAACCGCAAAAAGTGAATTGAAAAAGCAAATCGCACTATTTGCAGAGGACGCACCCAAAGCGGCTCAGGACGGGAAATTCCTTAAAACCCTGGAAGGCGACTATAAGTCAGCGATCCTTTTATTGAAAAATTTTAAAAAATTTGGAATGGATGTGCAGAATTCTCAAATCGAGAAGGGATTGCAAAAAACATTCCAAAGCCTATATGACACCCTTCAAACTTCGCTGACGAAAGTTCAAGAGGTGCGCGGCCGGCTTGATCATATTCTCGGAGAAATGAATAAACTCGAAGCTAAAAAAATCGATGCAAGCTCGCCTGAATTTGGAGCTGCTCTTGAAGCCAAGCAAAAGCTGTTCAGCGAATATCAAATGGTGAAAGAGGAAGCGACTGAACACTTTAAGGCTTTGCAAACATTCTCAACGTTGATTTTTAACCCTAGAGATACCGAGATGGGACGTGTACCGACGGCTAAAGACTTTCTCATCGGGATCAATGATGTGACAAAAGTCATGGGGGGCAAGCTATCTTCCAAAGAAAATGAGTGGGATAAATCAAATACCCACAATTACGTCACCAGCCGTGGTCTATTGCTAAAGCAGACGGGCGAATTATTTAAGAAAGTTCAAGGGATACGTACCTTTTTTAAAAATGTCAGCAGCATCAGATCGCCTGACTCTAAGTTTGCTCAAGCATACAGCAACATCGGAGCTGAAATCACTAAGGTTGCAGCAACCTTAAGGCAGCTGGACAATGATACCGCTGCCTTAGCTGAAAAAGGAGATGCAAATATTCCCAAGTTAAAAACAGCGACTCGTGAGGCGCATAGCGAGATTAAGAGAAACACCGAAAACCTTCTGGCGGAAGCGAACCAGGCAAAAGAATGGGGAGAAGGGTTAAGCACCGCTTTGGCCTATGTAAAGGCTATGGATAAGCACGAGCAGCGGGTTGCCCAATTAATCGCTCGTTCAAACGAAACCGAAAAGCGTGATGAACTCGGGAAGGAATATCATCAAATTGCATTTGATCTTGAAAATGGTCAAAGACGGCTTCAAGAGATAAAATTGAAGTTTGCTCTCAATATGAAAGAAGACAAAGAGATGCCGCAAGATCTTAAAGACTTGACGGAGCAAACTATTAATGAATGGGAGCGGCGGCTAACAGCAGCTCAAGCTCAAATAAATAATGAAGAGCTTAAACAGAGGTTAGACGTCCACCGCTAATGGTCGTCGGGATAATACGGTTCGATATGGACCGTCACATCACGGACTGCCGGCCAAGCCTTCTGAATTTCCAAACGCACTTTTTGGCTTAGTTTGTGAGCCTTTTCTACCGATAGCTGCGGGTCTACTTCGACATCAATATCCACATGGGCGTCTGGTCCATACTGCTGGATGTTGAGTTTCTCAGTGGCTTGAATCCCCTCAACAGTTTCAGCAGCGGCACGCACAATTTTGAAATATTTGCGGTGGGGAATCCGGTCCATCAATTGATTGAGGTTTGCCTTTGAAGCTTTGATCCCTAAGAAGCACATGAAAGCGGCGATGCATACGGCTCCGATATGGTCAAATAAGGCGCCCACTTGAGGAATGTTAACCGCGAGCAAAAGGGCGAAAAAGGCAATCAAGCTATTAAGGCTATCAACGCGATAGTGAGCCGCATCAGCAGCCAGCGCAGGGCTTTCAAACTTTTTCGCCGCCTGTTTCATGATATAATAAGCGATTTCCAGGAGAATGACCGCCACGAGTGGGATCATCCACGCCCGGTAATCGAATGGGTGGGCATGGTAATCGCCAAAGAGGTAGAAGCTTTGCTGGACCATCAGCCCGCCCCCGACGACCAACAATAAAATCCCAATCTGAAATCCCGCTAGCGGTTCATAACGGCCATGGCCAAACGGATGGTCTTCGTCGGGCGGTTTCGCTGCGAGTTTGATGCTGACCAGCAGCAAGATGCTAGCCGCGACATCAAAAAGGGTTGCCAGGGCGTCTAAAAGCAGTGCAGAGCTATCAAAAATGGCTACCCCGACTAGCTCCAAGGCGATGATAAAGAACCGCACTGCGATCCCAAAAATAATCGAAAACGCAAGCTGTTTTTGCCGCTTGACGCGTTCGATTTTAACATCTTGAGGTGGCAGCAACGGTTTAGGAAATTTCGACATGGTCCTAATATGAGAAGATCAAGACTTAATGTCAAATGATGGACTAAATGGACTGCATGGACTAAATGGACCTGGTGATTTGTCCATTTAGTCCATGATTGCTACTCAAAAAGCGTGTTGACCGCTGCGTTGACAGCGTTCGCGTACTCCACGTAGCCATTTAACACATCATTTTCGGTGAATTCATAAGGAATATCCGGTGTGACACCCAAATTTTCAATTGGCTGTCCATTCATGCGATAGGCAATCGTCGTGGTGATACGGCTAATATAGAGCCCATACGGATTGGGCCAGATAAAACTTTTGACTGCTCCCCCCGCCCCGCATGTACGTGACCCAAACAGGGTGACCCGCTTGTTGTCTTGCAAAATGGCTGGTGCGAAATCCCCGCACGACATATCCAGTTCATTAATTAAGAACAGAATGGGCTTGGAGTATGTTGCTTTTGGATTTGGAGGAATCTTATCATAAATGGTCAGATAGATCGGATCCGTCAAGGTTTTGCCTTGGTTCCATTCCCGGATGATAAATTCAAAATAGTACACAAGATACTGTACGAGTTGGTAATTAACGGGAATTCCTTCGTACACTTCCCCTCCAAACGCTTGGATCGCTTCCTCATCATTCTCAATTCCCCCTAAACCCTCTAAGAAATAGAGGGCCATTGCGACATCCTCTTGAGTGAGTTTAAGCCGGTTTAATGGCGTCTGCATGGGCTTATCGGTTAACATCGATAGAAGGCTATATAGATAGAAGCTATTGCCTCCAGGATTATTCAATTGGTCCACAACCAGCGCGTCTGTTTGCCCTTCAAACATTTTGATGATCTCGGCAAAAGCGTTCGCATATTCATTCGTTTTGTCAGGATTGTAGGTCGGGATGCGGATATATCCAATTCGTTTGCCTTGATCGTTGGTGTAGATATACGAATGGAAATAAGCGTACGATTCCCAGGCCGGGATTCCCAGCTTAGGCAAAAACGATTCATGGGTTGCTAACGCATTGGGATTAGCCCGGTCTGTCATCAAGCGATAGTAGTGGGGTTTTTCACCGGTTAATTTTTCAATCAGCTTGCTGTGCATCTCAAAAAAGAGAAAGTCGGTCCCGAGCAAGGAAGAAGGAAGGTGCGTGAAGTCTTGTGCGGTGTCAGCCATTTCCATCGGAACCATTCCTTTGCGGATGAGTTCCGGAAAATAGTCCCAGAACACCTGATACTCTTTCACTTTATCTGAACTAGCATGCCGGATGCCAATCGTCATCACGCCTCTTGGCACACTCATTCCCCTAAATGCCATGCGTGTGGTCAGAAAGTTTTCTCCCATTGCTTGGTCGGTATTTGGATTTGATTGTCTCAGATCATTGCGTATCGCTTGCACGACATCATCGACCGGACGTCCTCCAAAGGTCACCACCTCATCACCGGGCTTAATCGGGAAGGTCAAAGGGGAAGTACCGTCTTCATGAACAGTCGTAATATAGTATTTATTGTTGACTTGTTTGACGGTAAAAGGAAGGGACGCATATTCGGTGGAGTAGAAATACACCCCAACATGGTAGTCCTTGGCGGAATTTGCCAGCTTCACCAAAAGTTTACGGTAATCTTCATGTGACACTTGAGTCGCATTTAAAATGAGGTCGCGTGTTTTATCCACTTCTTGATTCCAATCCCACCCAAATTGCTCTTTTTTCCATTCAGCCGGAGCGTATACCGATTCAAAACCGTTGCGAAACCCTTCTAGATGGGAAACGATCTTTTGATTTTCGGTGGGGATCTGTGCAGAGAGCGAGGCTTGAAAGAGTAGCAGTGAACTTAACACACGTTTAAACATAAATCCTCTAGTTGTAATCTAAAAACCATTAATTATATTTAATAACTCTATTGTTTTCAATAATAGTGAGCGTGTATAAGATCTTTTTCAAAAAGACGTTGTTGTAAATTCACCACTGAGCCAGTGAGATCGCAGAGAAAACATGAGATACGGAGGAACTGATATCTCAATGTCCTCATAATTTCTCATTGGTCTCACTGGCTCAGTGGTTATGTATGCAACAAGCTCTTTCAAAAAGGAATCACCATGCGTCAAGAAAAAGTAGAATATCAAGTAGAGGGAAGAAAGCATATCGGCGTAGTCGCTTACGACGATGCGATTTCAGGAACACGGCCGGCGGTGTTAGTCGCCCACGCATGGCGCGGGCGGGATGATTTTGCTGTCAATAAAGCCGTTGAACTCGCCAAGCTTGGGTATGTAGGCTTTGCGGCCGATATGTTTTCGGAAGCCAAAACGGCAACGACCGACGAGGAAGCGTTTAACCTCATTCTCCCCCTTTTTTTAGACCGCACCAAACTACGCAAGGTCGTTAACGCTGGACTAGAAACGATGAAAACCCTGCCAGCGGTTGACAAGAGTCGCACCGGTGCAATCGGATTTTGCTTCGGCGGTTTGACCGTGATGGAATTGTTGCGCAGTGGAGCAGACGTACGCGGAGTTGTCAGCTTTCACGGCGTTCTCGGCAATAAACTGGGAGATCATGAAGCGAAACTCATCCCCGACAAAAAAATGAAAGGCGCTATCTTATTCTTGCATGGGAATGATGATCCGATGGTCAGCCAACAAGATATCGTCAATATCGAGAAGGAGTTCACACAAGGCAACGTCGATTGGCAAATCCATATTTATGGACATGCGGTCCACGCCTTCACGAATCCCGAAGCTCACAATCGCGCCGCCGGAATGGAGTTCGACCAACGGGCCGAACGGCGTTCCTGGCAGGCTATGCGCAATTTTTTTGATGAAAAATTTCAATAACGGAGAACTCAAATGAACTATGGATCAGTCGTTATCGGTATCTATGCATTGGTCGTCTTTATCGGCGGGGTCACAGGCTTTATCATTGCTCATAGCCACCCCTCATTGATTGCAGGAGTGATTTTCTCGGCTTTGCTTGCCTTATGCTCGTATGGGATCTCAAAGGGCAGCGTCCTTGGATTATATGGAGCGATCGGATTGACGGCTGTGTTATTTCTTTTTTTTGGAGGCAGATACTACTCCACCCATGCGATGTTGCCCGCTGGCGCGATGACTCTCATCAGCGGTGGCGTGTTGATTTTCTTATTTGGACTCTACCGGGGATTGAACAAATAGATGCCCGAACTGCCGGAAGTTGAAACGGTCGTACGAGATTTAAACCAGTGCGGTCTGATCCACGCTACGATCAAAGCAGCACGGGTAAACTGGGCGCGTACCATTGCTGAACCGTCAGCGCGCGCGTTCTCTATCCGGATTAACGGACAAAAAATTGTCTCCATCACCCGTCGCGGCAAATATATCGTCATCCGCCTCTCAAAAGACACGCTGCTCATCCATCTACGGATGACCGGACGTTTTGTCATCGCCGATCCGCATGAACCACACTCCCCTTACGAACGGGTCGTATTGGTTTTATCCACCGGAAAACAGCTTCGTTATGTCGATACCCGCAAATTTGGACGGTGGTTTCTGATGGAAAACCCAGAGCTCCACTTAAATAAACTCGGGATCGAACCGCTTGGCCCTGAATTTACCCCCTCCGCCCTTAAAGCCATCTTAAGCAAACGGTCCCGAAGTCTGAAACCGCTTCTACTCGATCAAGCGGTTTTTGCCGGGATTGGCAACATCTATGCGGATGAAGCGCTGTGGGAAGCAAAACTGCATCCCCTCGCCCGATCAGATAGATTATCAGACTCTGAGATGCGAGCTTTATATCAAGCGATCCCTAAAGTATTGCGTCAAGGAGTTGAACTTCAAGGAACTACACTTGGCAGAGGAAAGTTAAACTTTTACCGGTTGGATGGGACGCAGGGAAAGCACCAAAGCTTCCTAAAAGCTTATCGCAGAACGGGAGAAGCATGTCCGCGCTGCGGAACAGCGATCGAGCGAATTGTTGTCGCACAACGCTCAACTCACCTCTGCCCGAAGTGCCAACGGTTGCCAACATAATAAAAATTTGATAATCATAGGATCACACCAAGGGGGTCTTATGAAATTAATGATCTTTTCGTTGCTATTCTCATTCATGTCGGTATTTGTCTACGCACAAGACACGATCCAAGATTCTTCCACCAAGCAAACGTTTCCCAGCCAAGTAAACTTTAGTTTCGATGGCAAGGATTACACCCTAGATGCAACCGGCACAGCTGTCCGGAAAAAATTTTTAGTGAAAGTGTATGCAATTGCGTCCTATTTGCAAAAAGGGGCCGCTGCAAGCGGAGATAAGTTCCAAGCCATGTTGAATCCTAACTATGCGAAACAGCTGACCATCAAATGGGTTCATGATGCAAGCGCTGACAAGCTGCAAGAGGGATATCGTGAATCACTCAATAAAGCGATTCCTAATCCTACTCCTGAGCAGCAAAACCTGATCAATCAATTCGTTGGGTTTTTCAAGCAAGATGCCAAAGTGGGCGATACTTACACCATTCGATGGCTCCCAGGCGGTTATGTCGATGTGAGTCTCGACGGCAATAAAACCGGCAGCTTAAAAAATGAAGAGTTTGCTAAAGCTCTGTGGTCGATTTGGTTCGGCAACAGTCCGGCTGTTGACCGCGATAGTTTGACTTCCCGGTTGAAGTAAGCCAACACTTTAATTCACCACAGAGACACAGAGGCACAGAGAATAAAAAAAATAACACAGATGACTAGGATTAAGGGAGGGATAGAGTCAATTACTAAATCTTGATTTTATCCTTTTCCCTTATCCTAGTCATCTGTGTTTTCTAATATCTCTGTGTCTCTGTGGTTGTTTTCTATTTAACCACAGAGTCACATGATTGTTACTTACGAATTAGCCATTGCTTCGATATGGCGTTGATTCTCTTCGATCGCACGGGTGCTTTCATTAATGATCCGTGTGTTTTCACGAATGCGCTCGGTGCTGATTTCTACCCAAGCCGCATTCTGATAGATCGAATCGGTACTTGCATTGACCAAACAATTCAATTTGTTGATCGTCCCGCAACTTGTTAAGCTAAGCAAAACAATCGGGATTAGAAAGGCTCCTTTATTCATTGATCACCTCCATCCCTTACTGTTTTGCTGCTTTTTCTAATGTTGCATTAATCGCCTCTAAGTGTCTGCGGTTGTTCTCAATCGCATAATTCGCCTGTTCGACGGCCTCCGCATTTTCTGATATGACATACGTGCTATACTCAACCGCGGCGCGGTTGTCTTCTAAAGCACGAAATGTCTCGTTAACTCCACATCCTGACAACGCAATCCCTAAAACGGGAAGAATGAACAGTTTATTCATTTTCAAACCTCCATGGTAGTAATCTCTTTATTATGAAGGTGATCGTTAATTATCAAGAAATCTTTTTAGAATTAACCATAAAAAAAGAGCGAGTCTCACGAATCGCTCTTCTATAACAGATTGAAAAGGAAAGGGTTAAGCCCACTTGACCACAAACCAACTGCGTAATGGCGCATCAGTAAAGTAAAGCGGAGCCGTGCACGCGATGATCGCGACTGCCCATTGCACAATCTTTGATTCGACAAGCGGCGTCACTTTAGCTAAACGCACTAATGCACCGGCCAAGATGAATTTTGCAATCTCAGTGACGAGTTTAGCAACCCGTACGACATAATACTTATTCTGTTCTTCCCTTAACTCTCTTTGTCTTAGTTGTCCATTTTCATTCACCGCCCCGAGTACAGGCGAAACTTGATGGAAGCCAATTCCAACCGATATCACTAAACCGCCAATGGGAGTGACGACTCCGATTCCGTGGATGGCAACATTCGCTAGGTCTTGTCCAAGCTTATAAAGCTCTTTATAAAACTTCTGCGAATATGCTCCTGCCTTTGACTCACGTCTCCAATACGTAGGAACACGCAGCTTAGGCCCTCTAGCTTCACCCGCTTCTTCATGTATTGGAGCGTACTCGACTGGATTCTTTTTTCGGAAATCTGCTTCTTTTCGTGCGTCGATAAAGTCTAAAACGGTTTCGGCAGCAAGTCTTCCGCCGAAATAGGCTGATCTGCCGATACGGGCAACGGAACGCACCGAGGCTTCGAACGCAACAGGCAGGTTGATGAGGTTTCCGACGCTGTGGTTTTTGTAGAACTTGGTTGAGAAGTTCAACAATGTCGTTGTGGTTGGCAAGGTGGGTAATAAGGGCATGTTTTCTCCTAAAAAAATTAAAAAATCGTGATCTTAAACAAAAACGAGTATTTATATCAGATTATAAAGGATTTTGTAAACTCTAAATTATTAATTATATTAAATTTAGATTGTGATTAATGTTTCCATTTGTTAGCATAGTCTTATGTTTAACCAAACGTCTAAACATTTTGTTCTCTTCGCTTCCATGCGTTTCATGATGCCCCGCTGGGCATAATTTTTTTCCATTCGATATTTTTTAAATTATTTACAAACCCAAATTAGGGAATGGAATCCTCATGAAACAATCTATTTTAGAAGTCATTAACATTTCGCGCACGTTTGCCAAAGCTAGGCAGGCGGCATTAAAAGACGTATATTTGTCAGTCGATGCCGGAGAGATTGTCGGCATCATTGGAATGAGCGGCGCCGGTAAAACAACCCTGTTGCGATGTTTGTCTGGATTAGACAAGCCAGATTCGGGAACAATCCGTTTGAATGGCATCGATTTGGCCGTGTCAGGCACACAAAAACGGGTGGTGTTGCGCCAAATTGGCGTGATTTTTCAGCATTATTATCTCTTTTCTTCCCGAACCGCTGCGCAAAATATCGCCTATCCGCTGGAGATTCAGGGAATCGATCCGCAAACGATACAGGCGCGCGTGGCTGAACTCCTTGCGTATGTGGGGCTGGCTCATCGGAAAGATGCCTATCCGGAGCAGTTAAGCGGCGGAGAAAAGCAGCGGATCAGTATCGCACGTGCATTGGCCACCGAACCCCCCTTATTGTTATGTGACGAACCCACAGCGGCGTTGGACCCCAAAACCGCGCAAGATATCGTGCAGCTGTTGCTACGGTTAAATCGCGACCTTGGCGTGGCGATCGTGTTGATTTCCCATCATATGGAATTGATTAAGCGAGCGTGTTCACGTGTGATCGTTTTAGATCAAGGGTGCATTGTAGAAACTGGAGAATCAGCCACAGTCTTAACCCAGCCGCAACACGTATTAACGCGCCAACTTCTGAGCTATGCGCAAGGCGAGGTGCTAGCATGACCGCCGAAACATGGACGCTTTTATACACATTAGTCCCGATCGAATTGTTGAATACGCTATATATGGTCGGTGCAGCTTCTTTCGCAGCGTTTCTTTTGGGTTTCCCTTTAGGGATTTTGCTGACCGTTACCGCGCCAGGACATATCTGGGAACACAAATGGATCCACCGCTGCATTGGCCTCATCGTCAACACCGGGCGGTCGTTTCCGTTTGCGATCTTAATGGTGGCGTTAATCCCGTTCACACGCCTTTTAGTCGGAACCTCCATTGGAACAACAGCAGCCATTGTTCCGTTGGCGCTTGCTGCGGCTCCTTTTTTGGCACGAATGACCGAACTTGCGTTGCAAGAAGTTGAAACCGGATTGGTGGAAGCTGCGTTAGTGATGGGGTCGACTCCCCTGCAAATCATTCATAAGGTGCTGCTTTGCGAAGCGTTGCCTGGATTGATTTTAGGCGTTACCGCAACCGTGATCAACTTGATTGGCTATTCAGCGATGGCCGGGATGATGGGTGGAGGGGGCTTAGGAAAAGTGGCCATTCAGCATGGATATCAACGGTTCAATCCAGAGATCATGGCGATCACCGTCGTGCTTCTGATCATCTTGGTGCAAGCTGTTCAAGCCATTGGAAATCGACTGACATCAACCATCCAACAGCGACGTGGAAAGGGAGCTTAAAAGATGAAATGGATATATACATTACTCGTATGCGCTGGCTTTTTAGCCGGATGTCAACAAACACAACCCACATTAAAAATTGCGGCGAGTGCGATGCCACACGCGGAAATTTTGGAGTGGGTCAAGCCGAAGTTGAACGAGCAAGGCATTGAATTAACCATCCTCGTGATCGACGATTACAACACACCTAACCGAGCGTTGGCTGATCATGATGTTGACCTTAATTTTTTCCAACACCTCCCTTTTTTGGAGCAGCAACAGCACGATTTTGGCTATGCGTTGGAGCCCTTAGTAGCTGTGCATATCGAACCGATGGGGATCTACTCGCGCCGCTACAAATCGTTGGGTGAGTTAAAGGATGGCAGCACAGTGGCGTTGCCGGCCGATCCGGCCAACCAGGCACGAGCGCTGCTGTTGTTAGAACGGGAAGGATTGATTACGTTGAAGGATCGTTCGATCCATGCGTCGTTGCAATCGATCGACCGTAACTCAAAGCATTTAACGTTTCATGATGTGGATTCAGCCCTGTTGACGCGGACCTTAGAGGATGTCGATGCAGCCGCCATCACCACAAACTATGCATTACAAGCAGGACTTAATCCGTTGCAAGATGCTTTGGTGATGGAACAGGGAGATTCCCCTTTTGCAAACTGGGTGGTGATCCGTCAAGGCGATGCGTTGCGGCCTGAAATTCAAGCATTCAAAGAAGTATTAGCCTCGCCAGAACTGAAGAATTTTATTTTACAGAAATACCACGGTGCCATTTTACCAATTCAATAACACGACATCCACGACATACAGGACGATCACGACAAAAATTGTCCTGTCTGTCGTGGATGTCTCGAATGTCCTGTTTGTCCTTTCATTTATCAACAGAAAATGTGACATGAAATGACGTGGCCGGGAACATAAACGCAAACCGCTTTTCATACGTACGTGGAAACCAATTCGCCAAAAAGCCCACTCCTAAAGCATACGTTAAATCATCAAAGAAAATCGCTTTATCGGCATAGGTAAATGCTGTCTTATAATGTTTGTTTCCTTTCAGAAAATAATCGAACGATTGAAACGAAAACATATGGCAATGCTCGTAATGGCGATACGCTTCAAACCAGGTGTAGTGCGGTGTTTCGATGAACACTTTTCCGCCCGGCCGCACAATCCGGTTAAACTCTTCCAAGGTCTTGACGGTATCAGGCAAATGCTCGATGACATGCTGACAGATCACCAAATCGATTGAATTGTCCGCCACTGGCCAGGGAAATTCACATAGGTTATGGCTGATATCCCGCTGTCGGTTCAGGTCCACTTTATCAGACACTCTTCGGTCGATCCCGATTGTCCCAGGGGTCTTGTTCTGGCCGCAGCCGACATCCAAGATCTTCTGTCCGCTGAATTCTTTTAAAAGCTTGTTTTTTACCTGTTTGGCATTCGGAAACAATCGCATAAAACCTCAAAGAGATGGTTAGTCGTGAAGCAAACTATCTTGCGAAATCCCCCCTTTTTATCGCAATCGGTTTCACGGTTTTATTTAATCTCTTAATTCTGTAAGCTCTTACCATGCAATCCACTCCCCTTACGAATTCCGCTGACTTATCAACAGTCATCCACGCAATGGAACAGAACCTGATCCGCATGATGACCTACTTTTGCCGTCACGCCCCCAAAATTACCATTGATGAGTCTCCTGAATTGACGGTTGTCCATTCCACAATCCCCGATTCCACCTACAATTTTGTCATTCACACCCGATTGAATTCAGCACAAATTCTTGAAAAAATACGACAAGTAAAAAATTTATTTACCAAACTGCATACCCCGTTTTCATGGTGGGTGTGCCCTTTCGATTCTCCGTCAAATATCAACGAATTTCTTGAACAGGAATCGATCCATCTCGTGGCGGATGATCCAGGAATGCTCATCGATCTGGATGGGTATTCAGAACAGCAACCCCCCTCCCCCCTTACCTTTAAATCTGCTTCGAGTCAGGAGGATTTAAAAGAATTTGCAGCGATCAATTGCGACGCTGGGGAAAGTGGTGATTTTTATTCCGTCCTCTTAGAATCACTTCCACAGTCATGCTACGGGCCACACTCTGAGGCGCGTTTGTTTACCGGTTCGGTGAATGGAAAAGCAGTCACCTCAGGCATGATTCTCTTTTCCCACGGAATCGCGGGAATCTATTATATCGCCACCCGACCTCAAGAACAGGGTAAAGGATACGCTTCTGCCATGATGCGCCACCTTCTGCGTACGGCAGTGGAGGCAGGTTACCATCTCGCCACGTTGCAAGCTTCGAAAGCCGGAGCAAGCCTTTATAAAAAATTGGGCTTTGTTGAAGTCGCAAATTTTCAAGAATATATTTGTTAAAAAATTAATTTGATCTTTAAACGCTTAATCGCTATTTAATTTTAGTTGATTTTTAATAGTTAATTTAACTATGCTTTAATTTTTCTTAATTAAAACTTAATTAAAGGTTGAAAAAATTTATGTTTAACGGTGTAAAGACTTTCACTCGCACTTTTGTGGGATCATTCTTTTATCCTCCCAAAGTTCTGGGACTTACGACAGACCAACAAATCCAAGTCCGCGAAATGAATCGCTATGGTGAAAAGGGATCTATTCTAGGGAGCGTTGCGAAAGGCGTTGTCGCTGCGTGGCAATTGCAGTTCACGGCATACATCATGCCTTGGCAGTTAGGCAAGGTGATGGCTCTCCGCCAGGTGTTGAACGCTGGAGCGACGCAATATGCTGACCTCTGCCGTTCGGTAGGTGTAAAATTCACCCGCATCGTGGATCGTTTGAACAACCAACATGTGAATCGTAACGCTGCAAACCTCGTCACAAGAATTTCCACTGGCGCAGCCCCCTTATTCCAAAGACTAGCCAACAAAGTTTCCCCTTCCCTGCGCGGTGCCGTTATCGCAACCGGAAATCAAATCGGTCCGGCTGCGCAAGCGCTCGCTGAAAACGTCATCTCTTCAACGACTGGACAGCCGTATGAGATGGTATTGAAGCAAATAGACCACCTTAAAAACACCCTGGAAGGAACAAGCCCGCAAGAAATTATCGAATCGATTAACGAAATTTCCGATTTCTTGCATGTGTACCGCAAAGCATTCGATAAATTTCAAAATGTTACGTTCAAAAACGATCAAGAAGCATTAGCCGCATGGGCAAAAGAACTAGGCCCAAAATGGCACAAGCTGTTTTCGCCGGAAATCCGCACAAACGCCGATTTAGATCAAGCGATCCAGAAATACAGCGAAGAGCTTTTAGACAATGCTATGAAAGCAGTCATCATGCCCGATTTGCTGTTTAATCAAGCCATTCAAACCGGAGCAGTCAAGCTGGCAAAAATAGGCTACAGCATTGCTGTAGTAGACAAAGTCAGAATGCTCCTGCTCTATGCCATGCAGCTATTTGAAAAGCGCAGCCTCCTGCACGCCTTTCTGTTTCACCAGTTCGAAGAGCTGGCCCAAAAAATTCACGCCCGCTTCAACGACATCAACATCTTGCCCGACGTTCCTGCAGCCGCACGCGTCGCTTTGAGGCCGCAAGACCTTTTAATTGACCGTGTTGACGGCAAAGCGATTGTCCGTGCATGTTCTCCAGAAGCAGCAGCTGCTGGCGTAACCATTGGAATGGAAGCGGCTTTAGCAGAACAAGCTTATAATAGCCATCGGGGGCAACATGGATTGCCTGCAGATGTTCCCGCGAACTTGATTCATAGAGGTTCGGCCGGAAGCGCAGCGATTTTTGCTCCGTACTTAGAGCTTGAAACGTTGATGACACGAACCATGACGGCGCTGCTGACAAGTGTACCTAAAGTGTTCTTCGAGGAGTGCATTACCAAGTTGCGTACCGCACCGTATGGCGGAAAATATGTTGCTGCCATGATTATCTGCTTTCTGAAAGCGACTTGGCCCTTAAGAAAGATGTCCAATCTGACCACATACTACGTTCTTGGTATTCCAGGTGTTGAACAGCTGAGCGCCGAATTTTCGCGCAATTTGATTAAACATATCAACTCTCCTGCGTTTAAAGTGCTCGCATTTAATTTCCTGGATCGTTTTCTTAAAATTTTAGTGAACGGTCAAAACCGCTCGCTCCAAAGAAAGCAGCATCCTGGATCGACTGTTCTGCCCAAAGTCTGGGATGAGGCAGCTAAATTTTCTAGCAAGACCTACGCCATAGCAACAGACAAAACGCCGCTATTAAAACGGTACCTGAAAAGCGGGCAAACCAAAGTGATGGGGATTTTCAAACGTTGCTTTGGATTCGTTCCGACAAAATGGCATGCGCGCGTCACGCGTACAGTGACCGGAACAGCCGGCTGGACCAAAAACAAATGTTACGCCGTATATGCGTATGTGACGACAACCCGTACATCGAATCGGATGATCAGACTCTTTAACCGTGTTTCTTCCACCACAAGTCGTGCATGGGGAACTGCTCGCCAAGGAACCACAGCGTTCATCCGCAAGAGTGTTGCCGTGATTTCCGTAACTGCAAACCAAGCGTGGTCAAGCAAAGTCACCAATGAAGTGGTCAAGCCTTATCTGTATTCCGCAGGCATTGCTGGTATCAAAGCCGTCGATGGCACATTAAAGAGCGCGAAGAGCGTGCTGGACTATGTTGGACTGACCAAAAGACCAGAGATCCTCTTGCCGCATGAGATCAATGACCTGAATGAACCGGTGATTGGTAACTTGCTATTCGCCATCCTGGAGGTTACCATCCCGACATTGTTCCCATCGATTAACAAAGCGATGAATTCGTATGCCTTCCGCGTCCCGTTCTTCGGCGTTAAGGCGTTTGTTTGGGTCTTGCGTACAGCCGGCAGCGTCGCGTTAAAAGTGTTTGACACTCCGGTTACCGAGTTTTATTTAAGAAAAATCGTTAAACCTACGGGTTTCTGGGCATACAGCTATTTTGGAAAACAGTCCCGAATTGATGCGTTGGATGGACTCGTAGACAAAGTGATCAACGTTGTCATGGCAACGATCCATGGATGGTCTTCGTTGACTCAAGGACCACGTTACGCTCTACAGCAAATGGTCTTGCAGGTATACAAAGAAGCAGCGGACATTGGATTTAGCGATACCGACCTGAGCCATTATGATCGCGCTAACCAAAGCTGGGCCCAGTTTGTTCATCAAACGGTGCTGGCGGGAGCAAGAGTGGCAGGAAAGTTTGCGGTTGCAGGTGTAGAACGCGGCTTGCAGATAAACAGTCATGTAAGGAGAGAGGATAATATCTTTACCTCTTGGCATGAGCTGAGCAAATTTAAAGCTGCTGCCCAACGTTTCGTGAATAATTTCCTCGGTTATATGGATACGATCGAATCGCTTCAAGATAATTACCTCGCGGCGATCCAAGACGGAAAATATGTGAACCGCAAACGTTTAGTTAAATTGCTTGAGAAGTTCAGCGATTTTGCCGACTTATTCAAAAATAAAAAGTGGATCGAAAATATGACGGCAAGAGTCACCGAATGGCAGACAGCGATCGATGTGTATCACCAGAAGATCGCCCGACTGCAGAACTATTTACGCCTACGCCCTGCGTTTGTAAGCGTAAGCCAGTATATCGAGGTGGGCAGGGTGAATACGCTTTCTAATGAAGCTGATTCCGTACTCACGTACCTGAGAGAACGATTCAATGAGTTGAATACGAAAATCCAGAAGCAGCTGCAAACCCACGGTGAGTGCAATCCGACCGATGAGGCAGAGTTAAATCTACTGATCGATCTGGAGCACAAATTAGCGGTTGCGCGGCAGAAATTGGATGGAATCCGCACTCTCAAACGAGATGACTTAAAATTTGTCTTGCAAGAGTTGGACACCGTGACGCATGAAATCACGAATTACATCCAAGATTCGATTTCAATGACCCGAGGGGATGCTAACGATGCAATCCAGCAGCGGGATGGTTTAAGAAACCAGTTGGCGATCATTAACACCGCATTGCCCGTATTTAATGTAGCGGATGGCAATCGGTCCCTGACCGAAGCTGATGTGCGGGCTTTGAATCCTATTGTTGTGCAGTGGAGAACACTGTACGATAACGGTGATTTAGAACGGATGGTTACACTCGGCTTGCATCACCAGATGGAGAATAAGCACCAAGCAGGCATCCGATCGAACGTGACCGATAGACGTAAAGAGTTAGCCGTGCAAGAGTACCGCTTAGATCAGGTTGATGCGGAAGTGAAGCAGAAATATCAAGGGTTAAAAGAGCATTATGAATCGCTGCTCCATAACCCAATGATTTTATCCGAGCTAAGTAGCCGTCGGTATAACCGCAATAGGGCGCTTCAAGGTGTGCAGAAGGAAACCTGGAAAGAATGGGCTTGGAATAGTGTGGCTGGCCTTTCGAAATGGGAGGAGCGTACTCTCAATGAAATGGGTGAACAAAAAGAATCATTCAAAGAGATGGTCATGTTGATGCCAGAGCATTTTGATGGCAGGTTTAAAGAGATTGCCGAGCTGCATGCGAAGCGCCGTCGGATCGAAGAGAAGGTGATGGAATTGAAAGGGATTTCCATCTCCAGCTACTTGGATATCGTGTGGTGGCTTGGCCGTACAGGCGAAGAGCTCTTTGCCGAAATCGAAAAGGTTGCGACGATGTTTGCGACTAAGATGAATGTGTTCAAAGAAGAACTTCTGCCGTTAGGATAGCGGCAAGAAGCTCTTAAGGGTAGGAAAACACCTGACGCACGCGCAAGCGTGCGTTTTTTTTTGGCAAAAAATACCACGACAAACAGGACGGAAAAAAAGTCTCGGTCGTGTTTGTCCTGATTGTCGCGGATGTCCTGTTTGTCGTGTCCTGGGATTTATCTTGTTTTAAGCTTTAACCGCCACTTGGTCGCACGAATTTCAGGAAAATATTCCTCTTTGGCTTTACGAATATTTTCCATTCCTAAATCTTGCTCTAAATTGATGTGTTTGTACTGTTCAGGCAGCTGCATCACGTACGCTTGATACATCACAGGATAGATCCCTTTATATTTGATATTCCCTTTCACAAAGTGGTAAGCATACACATCCGGATTAAGCCCTTCTCCAATGACTAAACCAACCGGTTGTTCTTCAACAGTGTAGACCTTGCCCTCCAATCCAATCCGGGCGCCTAGTTCAATGGCTTCTTTACACGACGCATAATCATTATTTTGGTGGGTGGCATGCCATTCCTCTAATACCTGCAACGCAGCTTGAGTGGTTTCTCCCAACGTCTTTTCCACTAGCGTGTGTTTGTCAAAAAATTGACGGACTTGATTCCGCTTTCCATCCAAGTGACGCCCGGCATAGAAGTGCAAACGATCGGCGGAACAAATATAATCTGTGTCCCCCGGCAAGCTGCTGTGCTCCCACCGGGTCTCCGGAAAATGAATGAGCCACGCTTCAGGGACTGGAAAAACAA
>JAGVLX010000038.1 GCA_020054065.1 Parachlamydiales bacterium
ATAAAAGATTTAGTATAAATAATCTACATTATAACCATGGAATCGATTTATGACTGCAAAAACTGCCCTTGCTCCCCTTTCTTCCCAAGCTAAATCACTTAAAACCGGCACTTATGAGCACTATAAAGGCAATCAATATCGGTTGATCGGCATTGCCAGGCACAGTGAATCTTTGGAAGAATTAGTCATCTACCAAGATTTGTCCGATCCTGAAAAAATATGGGCCCGGCCGCTTGCTCTGTTTTGCGATCAAGTAGAACTTGAAAATGGCAATTTTACTCCACGCTTCAAAAAAATCGAATAACTGTTGTTATTGTATTTATTTAAACATTAACAAATTTAAACAAATCTGATATTCTTTTTGAAAAAAATAATGAAGATTGTATGCCCATTGAAAATTTGGATAGCCCCTATTTTGTCGATTCCTGTTTAAGGGTCGCCGAACAAAAGACCTGGAACGTGATCGATAAAGGCGCCTGCCGCTCCGCCCTTACTGGACGCATCTTAGCTGTTCCGCTTTTCATTGAAAAAACAGTGATCTCCCTACTTAAGAATCCTTTAACTGCCATGGAAGAGCTCGTTTATGCATGCGATGCCCTATTTCACGCGGTATCAAGGAATCGCAAAGAAAATTTGAAAGCAAGCGGCAGGCATTTGTGGATCTGTTTGATCAAACTAGCCTCTACACCTGTCGTTTTTGCAAAAGATTTTTATCGTCAAGCGGTCGTGTGCGCAAAACTCGTGTATTCCCCTTTGAAAACCGCCAAGATTCAACGTGCCAAAGCAGATCTCGTTGCTGCAACCGCTGACGCCCTTTTCTTTACTCCGATTCGCATCCAATTGATTGAAGGTTTTTTAAACCGTTTCGTGCAACAAGTCGAGCAAGCAAACGTAAATTCTCTTCGTAATCTTTCACTGATTCCTGATAAAACCCTTTTTCTAAAAGATCTGCATCAACGCATCACCCTTTATGGCCTAGCACGTAACAAAAAAATAGAGGCATTAAAAGTCGATGCAAATAAGGCAAAGATTGAGAACGCCTGGAACCAATTTGTCGCCACGCTTATCACTGCTGAGGCAAAAGATGTCGCTACAGTAAAATTGGATATTGAACCTCCTCCACCGAAAGGTCCGTCGCGGAAAGAAAGAAAAGTGACCTGGCTTTCTGGAGGATGCTCTTCTGCATGTCCTTTGATTTTGCACGTGAGACCCGGAAATCATTTTGCTCCTAACTTACCAGCTTTAGTATCAACAATGTGGCTTCTAAACCACTTTAAAGCCCCATTGACTGGCGAACTTTCTTATTATGCCGATACGATATCCGGCGTTGTCTTGGAGGGTGCAGCAATCGCGCTACAATATACAGATAAAGGATTTGCCTTTGATCCCGACAAAGAGATTCAAGCCATTTATGGAAACGTTCCAGCTAATTCAAAATTTGATCCTATCCGGTTAAAGATTTCGATTATGCGTTTGATTCTCACCGGTTCGAAAAAAGAACGCTGGTCTGAACTTAATGCGCATTTGCAAACTCAGGTGCTTCCCATGCTCGTGAGGTCCCAAGCCTCAAATCGCTGGTTGAACAACACACGCTTGGTTGATGTTCAGGTATCACCAGAATGCCAAAAGAAACAGAGAGCCTATTTCGAACGGGGTGATTTAGTCGGCATCAAGAGTATCAAGGATAACGTTGAAAGATTTTACATGGTGCTGGAGCATAACCGTAACGACAACACCTACCACGTCGTTTATAATAGAGAAGGGCATAGCGGATGGGTTAAAGCTGAAGAAATTACTTTTTACGAACAGCATACGATTTCAGCCTTACCACCACTTGATGTTCGGCGTTATGAAGAACAGTTACCTGAACATTTTAAATATGCAAAATATTCTCACTATCATCACCTAAGCACCCTGTTCACTCAAGTTCAGCCGCTTGATTTGAGTGTGGATGAATTGGAATGCATCAACAATCCATTTCCGGTTATTTGGGGATCTACGACGCTCCAAGGTAAACCCGTATACACTCAAGAAAGCCAAACAGGTCTTCCTGGAGAGCGCGTTTTAGACAAACCGGCATGGATCGGGCAAGACATTCAATATGTGTTCGTACCCAAAGAAAAAATTCCTTTAGTCAAGCGTTTATTCGATCGTTGGAACATTGAAGTCCTTGATATTGCCTATGTCGAAGCGCATGCGAATGCAGTCTGAACAGGGACCAAGACAAACACGACACGCAGGACATACAAGACATTCACGACCTGAATTTCTGTCTTGTATGCCGTGTGTGTCCTGCGCCTATTTCCCAAAGGCATTAAAAAGCTGACTCAGCAATTCTGGATGGGTAATCATCGGGCAATGGGGCGTATCGATCTCTTTAAAATGCCACCCTTTTGCTTGGGCCCGTGCGGCAAACTGGGCCATGACGGGATGACTTCTTAAGCAACGAATAAATGTGTACTGGGCCTGCTTCGGCATTTTTACTTGAATCGGATCGGTAAATGTTTTGATCGACTGCGGCGTTAACTGGGAGACTGCCCACTGATCATCTGTCTTCAATCCAAAGCCCTCCGGAGGAAAAGGATTAATCCGCCACCCATCCCCTTGGCTGGCTGCTTCAAGGATCCACTTGCCATATTCCGGTCCCAAGATCGTTTGCAAGCTTTCGCCATCCTCCGGAACAACCGCATCGAGATAGAGCATATGCTTAACGCATTCTGGCAAACGCGTCGCTGCGCCTGAGATAACCATCCCGCCATAACTATGGCCGACTAAAATCACATCGGACAATTGTTTGTGTTGAATTACATCGACGACATCTTGAATGTGCTGCTCAAGGCCAACACCCTTGGCCAGCTCGTTAGCTCGGCTGCCAAGCCCTTTTAACGTGATACAATAAGGAGTAAACTTTTTATCCAATAAGGGAAGCAAAGGCTCCCAAACCCATCCGCCTTGAAATCCTCCATGCACAAAGATAATCGGTTGATTCATCCCTCAATCCCAAGGATTAACTGCTGCTGTTGTTCATGGTCTAAGGGGTAAAGGGGCGGCACGAGTGTTTGCCATGCTTCACCCTTTTGGAATGCAAGAACCTGTTTCATCGCGGGAATGCTGGAAAACTTCTTAATCACTTCCATAAGGCGCTTGACTTGTTCATTGTGATTAGGAGCACTTGAATCTTTGCCATCATCGTAGAGGGAACGAATTAATTCGGGGAAGATGTTGGCCATGCCGGAAATCGCTCCGGACGCACCTGCTGCAACTGCTTCAGAAATATGCAATTCATTCCCCACAAAAACGTGAAACTGCGGAAACTGTTCTAAAATCTGACGGCTAAAGGGAAGATTTCCCTCGCTTTCCTTCAGGCCGACAATGCTCTCTGGAAATTCCGTGCGCAATGTTTTAATGACTTCTAAAGTGATCGGAACGCCGCTATATTGCGGGATATGATAGAGGATGATTTTGAGCTGCGGATCAGCCGCACGGCGAATCACTTCGCGGTAAAAAGCGACCACTCCCCGCTCATCAATTTTTTTGTAAAAAAAAGGGGGCATCAGCAGCGTGCCCAAACAGTTCAGACGAGTAGCCATACGGGTCAATTCCACCACATCATCGATCGCCGAAAAACTGGTGCCGACAAAGATCTGTTGCGGCTCAATCCCCGACCAAATCAGACGTTCTAGGGCTGTTTTCCGTTGTTGAAGGGTAAACGAAGGACCTTCCCCCGTCGTTCCAAAAAGCACCACGCCCCGACAGCCTCGTTGGATGAGATCATGGCAATGACTGACAAGCGCCTGATCAATGATTTGAAGATCGTCTCTTACGGGCGTTAAAGCGGCGGCGTAGACTCCAGCGAGATCCATGGATCACCTAATTTTTTCTGCAAAAGATACGATAAGCAAGATGGGTTTGGTAGGGAACTGTTTTGTCAACACAGACGCACTCATCGACTGCAAACAACGCGTTTTTAAGGAGGGTGCGAATTTCATCTTCTTCATAATAGGCCCAGAATTTTTTATGAGCGCCATAACGGAGGTCCTCTTCAAATACCTCTCCGGTCCCTTTTTTGAGAGTTAGATAAAAAACTCCCTCTGGTTTAAGCAATGCATGGATGTCAGAAAGCACTTGCGGCATCGCTTGCTTGGTTAAGTGCAATAAAGAGCAAGCTGCCCATACACCGTCGAACGATTGTTTTGGAAAGGTCAGCGCTTCCATATCCATTTGATGGAATTCCGCCAAAGGTGCCTGCTCTCTAGCGATCTTAATCATGTTGTCCGAGAAATCGATTCCAACCACTTGCAGACCTCTTTCGGACAAAATTTTTGCATCACGTCCGGATCCGCAGCCAACGTCCAAAATCTTTGCCTTAGCAGGAACCATATGGATAAAACGTTCTAAGGAAGCGATGGGAGCAATCGTGCTGACATTGTCTGCAAATTGATGCGCCGTATCTTCATAGCTTTGACGCGTGGTTGTTTTTTTTAACATACAGCCTCTTATAACAATATTTTTGACCACTCTTGCTCATTAAAACCGGTCAGACCGCCTTTAGGCCAGATCACAAAAGGGCGCTTGACTAAACATCCCCTGCTGGCTTAACAGCTTCAATGCTTGTTCATCAGGCATTGAATCCAGTTTTTGACTTAAGTCCATTTCCTTATAAAGCATTCCTGAGGTATTGAATAATTTTTTTAGATTCCCCTCTTTTGTTTTTAACATCGCCTGCAATTCTTTTAGGGATGGCGGATGGTCAGTAATCTCTTTCCGGGTATAGTGAATTTGATGCTGATCTAAAAATCTTAAAGCATCTTTGCAGGTGGAACATTTGCCATAAACATAGACGATCATAAAAATCCTTACATTGAAATTCAATTTACAGGAAACGAACTGAGAAAGCTATTGAAAAGCGTCCTCTGATTCGTGTATGTTTTCCCCCCAAATCAGGAGGATTCATGCTATTTTTTAAAAGATTTTTAATCATTTGCCTCGCATTGATCGCCTCATTAAATGCCGGGGTCTATTTAGAAAAACCGGCTGACTTTAACCCGAAAGCAGCCACCGTAGGTTGTTGTTTTCTGCATTATCAAGACAAAATCTTGATCCTTCACCGGCAAGATTATAAAGCCGAAGGGAATAGTTGGGCCATACCAGGCGGCAAGCTTCATGAGAGCGAGCCGATTATCGATGCCATTATTCGCGAAGTGTTCGAGGAGACTGGCTACAAATTGGATAAGGAGAAGGTCCACCACATTGGAAAGCTCTACATCAAAGTCCCTAACTTTGATTTCGAATACCACATGGTCAAATACCTAGAACCCATTCAGAACCCCGGCGATGTGAAGATCAACTTTAAGGAACATAAAGGGTTTACGTGGGTGACCCCTAAAGATGCCTTAAAAATGGCGCTGATGACCGACGAAGACACCTGCTTTGAGATCGTGTTCGGCATCGACCGCCCCAAAAAATAAATGAATCAGGACATACAGGACAAGAATTTAGTGTCGTGTATGTCGTAGTCCTTCTATGATATTCAACCAGCATTGATTTATAAGCAAAGTACTTTTATTTTAGTTAAAAATTATCAACAAAAGAGTGAACCGATGGAACCCCGATTGAATCCAGTTTCTGACAAACCAAAAGTCTTATGCATAGGCAATCCGGTTTATGATAAAAGCCGATACACGACTCATTGTTTTTTAGCTGAACATAATATCACCGTGAGTGGAACCGGTGTTGAAATGGACTTGGAGCGGGTAAATGGAATTTGGCGCTCCGCAAAAGAACAATCGAAGGAAAAAATTCCAGGCAGATGCGGAGGTGCGATTAATATCATGACCCCCCTTCTTCTATTAGGACATCTAGAGTGTTCGGTGATTGGACGAATCGGAAACGATAAAAGAGGAGAAAAAGTTGAGCGCTTGTTAGCGGAAATGCATGGGACTTCCCTTCTGATTAAAAGCAACGAACCCACTGGTAAGGCACTCTGTTTTATCACGCCAGATCACAGACGGTCTATGTTGACTCATTTAGGGGCAATGGCAGAACTCAATAAAGACGATATTCAAGAAGATCCTTTCACAAAGCACGAACATGTTCACATCGATGGGTATCTGTTTTTCTTTGGAATTGTGGATAAAATTGTCCAGCTGGCGAGCAAAAATCATTTAACAACTTCTTTAGTTCTACCGACGAAAGATGTTGTACAGATGTTTCGAAACACCATGCTTCCCCTCGTGCCTTCTATTAACTACATTTTTGGAACGGTGAACGAGATCCTGACGTTGACAGGAGTGACCAGTATCACCGATGCACTGGAAAGCTTCCCGATGCAACAAACTGTTGTCGCAACTAATGGACATCGCGGGTTCTGGGTGAAAGAAAGTGGTAAAAAAATGGCTGCATTTCATGCTGTTCCTCAAGTTGACCCGGAAAAAATTGTCAATAAAACAGGTGCCGGCGACCGGTTTGCAGGGATTTATCTTGCCTTGGCCCTGCAAGGAAAAAGTCCTGAAACGTGCGCAGATATGGCAAAGCAGGGGGCAGCAGACTGGATCCAACAACATCCTGGCACCTACACCGAGGGTAAAACTTGGGCTGCTTACAAAGCTGTTTGTGATCGGAAGAATTCATGCGCAAAGAGCGCTAAGGAAGCACTCCTTTAGCCGAGCGATAGCGAGGCTTTTGGAGTGCTGCACTCACGAATCGTTAGGATGGGCGGCGTTGACGACCAAAGCAGCGACGATTCCTCCTAATAAATTGGCGACAACAAAAATCCAGATGTTCGCCCACAAACTTAAGTTCAAAAGGGTAATGCCTAACGCAACAGCGGGATTGAACGCACCGCTGGAAATCGCCCCCACCGCATAAGCTCCTACTAACACCGTAAATCCGATTGCCAACCCGAAATAAGAATTCCCGGCCGTCTCCCTAACAGTGGCCACATTCAAGACAACATAGCACAAGGCAAATGTAAACAGAAATTCCACTATTAAAGCTTTGATATGATCCGGTTGTAGCGGCGTAGTGGATGGGGCGCCTTTTAAGTAGATGGTAAGATAGGCCGCAGCGGCTCCAGCAGCTAACTGAGCAATCCAATAAATAATCAAATCATTGGCCGCTAATTTTTTACGGAGAAATACCGCCAACGACACCGCTGGATTGTAGTGACCGCCAGATACATGCCCGCCAGCAAACACCATCACCGCTAACACAGATCCGATCGCTAAAGGAGCCCACCCCGTCAACGCCGGATTAAGCACTGTCATCCCCACAGTAAATACAAGAAAGAAGGTTCCGATAAATTCATAAAGATACTTCATAAAACTCCTACGGTTATTTTATGATGTATATATAAATTATTTTAATTACAGTGAACACATTTTATGAAAATAGACGCTCAGCTAGATGAACATCCTTTGACGGATCGCCGCAATCTTCCACCCACCAGGCGGCCGACAACAAGATGCGAACGAATACCCACTCTTTGAGTCGTTCTGGATCTAGATTTAAGTTGAAAGAAAGGCGTTTGACACGTGCTTCAAACAACGCTTTGCAATCTGCATGATCTATTTCACTCAAATGAATAAAATCAAAAGCCGCTACTTCAAAAGCAGGCTCTCCGACAATCCCTTTAGGATCGATCGCTAACCACCTATCTTCATGTTGGATGATGTTATCATGATGCAAATCCCCATGTAAGAAAACATACTCGGATGACGAGGCTAATAATTTGTCTCTTATAGCCATAGCTTTCGTAAGAAAATTCTCCGGTAATTTTCCTTTGGGAACCTTGTCAAGAGCTGTGAGCCAATCAGAAATGTGTAGCGGGTGCTGTCCAACTAACGGACGATGCAACTGTTTCACCACTGTGGAGTACGCATCGATCACGAAATCCATCTGGTGGGGGTAAAGGAATTTAAGAGTGGTACCCGGAAGCGCTTGTTGAAGCAATAAAGCGTGATGCAACGCATGGAAATCGATTAGTTTAATCGAACCCGACCCATTAAAATAGGCCAGGGCGTGTTTTTCAACATCGATCAACTCGGCATCGCAGCTGATTTTAAGGATGACAGGGTGATTGGATTCCGTGGTTGCCTTCGCCACATAGTTAAAGGTCATATTCGGCACAGGAGCAATATTCTTAAGCTTCCAGTGTTGCGCTAAACTCGAAACAACGGCAGGCAAACGATCCAGCCATACCTCCCCTTTTTGACCGAATATACCGCGTATATTATTGACGAATGGCTCCATGAGATTTTTTCAATCGACGGAGTCCGTGGAATGCGCAGCAAGAAATTTTTCAATGGCAGCGACTAAAGCCACCGGGGTTTCAAGCATGGGATAATGCCCTGAGGCTTTGCACCACTCCAACTGAGCATTCGGATACCACTCCATAAACGTCTGGCGCATGAACGCTTCGCTGCCTGCAAAGTCATGCTCGCCAACCAAGACGAGAATGGGGGTGCGTAAACCTTTTACCGATTCCGAAAAATCGGTGTAACAGAACATGTTCATGTAACCTAAACGCGCAGCGCTTGTAGACCCTTGACGACTCTCTGCAACCATTTTCTTAGCGAATGCATTTGTATACCGATGGCTCGTTAAAAAATTCACACACTCCATCGCAGCCTCATCGTTATTTAAGGCGACGCTTTCAAAAAAGGCGGCCATTTCTTTTGAGGTAGGAGGAGACCCGCTAGCAGGCACAGGTGTGATGGCTACAACACTTTTAACTCTGGAACGATTGTCTACGGCAATTTTTTGAACAATCATGCCTGACATCGAGTGTCCGATGAGATGAAATTTATCCCAGCCCAGGGAGTTAATGAGCTTAATCGCATCAGCGCTTGCTTCTTCAACTGTATAACTTCCACTCATTTCTTTTGAGCGGCCATAGCCGCGCAAGTCCACAAAAACGTAGGTATACGCGTCGGTATTCAGGTATGGGAGCATCGGGTCATAACTTGTCGAGTCGCCCATCCAATTGTGCATGACAAGCACTTTTTCTTTTCCTGTTCCCATTTGTGTATGAGCAATATATTCCATAGATGGATTCTCTAATGAATGAAGGGATTCGACCGCCAAAATGCAGGCAAAAAGCAAAGCGACATACTTAATCATTTTGAAACCTAATAGGTATTGAGTTTATATTCCGCTTCTTTGGCAAAGGTGGCGTGGAGGTTTGTCAGAGGAAGTTGGAGTTCATGAAATTTATCTTTCATTAACTCCCCATAATTTTTACGGATCACCTCGCACGACGAAAGATCCAACAGACCGACAACCTCTTTGATCGCCGCTTCCGAAGGTCCTTCAATTTCAATGAATGAACCAATAAACGGAAGTTTATCAAGAACAATTTCGCATTCTTGATAAACAAATGTCCACCGCTCTTTTTCAGCGGCTTCGTGCGGATTTAATCCTTGATTCGTCAGCTGCTGATGAACCTTCTCCCCTTCTGCAGACAGAAACTCCAATTCAATTCGGCTTGTCATTCCGCTCGGCAGATCAACGCGAGGGCTTTTAAGCGCGATTGTTTTCTTTGCACCGCTTGTACGGATGCGAATGACCAAATCCTGTTTTTTCAGTTGACCATCTGGAGTATCATAATACTCATCCAGCTGTGAAAAATGGGAGATCGGGGATCCAAATAATTGATTGCACCGCTCATAAACTTTATGAAAATGCACGTCCGACTCAATCTTAATCTTGATTTCCAACTCATTCAATTTCATATCAAACCTGAAAAACTAAGAATGCCCAGGATAGGACTCGAACCTACACACCTTGCGGCACCAGATCCTAAGTCTGGCGTGTCTACCAATTCCACCACCTGGGCAAAAGATATGGGTAGCATACCCCAGCAGGGGGTAAAAGTCAAACACCACATACCGATAAATTTCAGATTCTTGTATAATCCCTCCCATGCGCAAAAGTGTGATCGGTATCGTTTTTTCAAAAGACCAAACTCAGTTCCTCGCCATCAAGCGGCGCGATGTTCCCATCTGGGTGCTACCCGGCGGCGGAATTGATCCCGATGAAACGCCGGAACAGGCAATCGTCAGAGAAGTGCACGAGGAAACTGGTCTAAAAGTCGCCATCGACCGGCAAGTGGCCGAGTACACCCCCACAACTTGGCTCACAAAGCATACCTATTTGTTCGCTTGCTACCCTAGCGAAGGCAGTACCCACATCGGCACCGAAACCCGGGATGTCGCCTTTTTTCCGGTTCATTCACCCCCCACACCCTTCTTTCCTGTCCATGCTGATTTTTTGGCCGATGCGCGATTAAACTCCCGCACCCTCATTCGAAAGCCCACGCCGCAAACGAATTGGCTGCGCGTCCTCGCCTATGCCCTGAGGCATCCCATTATCGCGCTTCGATTCGCCCTCACCAAGATTGGTTTGACAATTAACACCTAACTCTTTTATATTACTTCACTTAAATTAATAATTTATTATATATAAGGTTATTTTATGTTACCCATCTCTAGTAGCTCTTCTACGCCTCTCACTGCGTTACCCCTTGAGCCTTGCGCAGCCCCATCAAAAACTCCGCCTTCGACACCCCAAAAGATAACGAAAAGCCCACCCGCTTCTCCTGAAAAAGCAGTAAAGCTTTCAAAGGAACAGCTCGCAGAGATTTTAGCGAAAAGTCCGGTGAAACCGTCTAGTTCACTCAACGGCAGAGAGTGCAAACGCGCATGGGATGATAAAGAGTTAGGATCTCCATCGAAGAAAGAAAACCTACATGACATCAAAAAACGGCATCTTGAACATCTCGGCCCTGAAGCCACCACAAGCCCCTTTAAAAATACGACCACATCAAGCCTCTCATCTCCATTGGGGGCCAGAGCTGTACAGCATTTAATCGATAACAACTTGACCACAGGTAGAAATGTCGCGATCATCATTGTCAAATTAGGGGATGGCACATATGGATACATGATTAAAGCAACCGAAGGACCTCCATCTGACAATCATGCGGAGTTAAAGTGTTTTGATGCGCTGCCTGAGGAATACAAAGATCCTAAATTGATTACCTTAGTGTTTTCGCTCCGCGAGTTCTGCAAAACCGGCGGCTCATGCCATCAGAAATTCAAAGTAGCCGTTGATAAGGAAAAAGTTGAAATTGTGTTTAGTTTCACCCATCCAGGAAAAGAAGCGGAGATCCGCAAGGCTTTAGCTGAAAAAGGTGTGAGGGATGTGACTCCGAAATCTAAAGCCAAAGCTCGCTTGTTTGGGTTGTGATTATCGACATGTGAAGTGGGGTAAGCTACCCCACTCCAAATTATCCTTAATGCTTATGCTCTTTCTCGACTTCTAGGGGCGCAGGTTTGCCTTTGTTTCCGTTGTCAAGCGACTTTCCTTCAGAGAGCTTTTTCAATTCGGCAGGTGTTGGGGGGCGGCATATCAATTCAGGATGGAATAAGCTTTTAAAGTTTTCCCACTCTTTTCCAAATTCCTTCACAATATTCAAATCCACCGTTTGTTTAATAGAAACCAACAGGAACAGCATGCGATGGGCGCTTTTAACCAGATCTAAACTATCCGGATCATCGGGTTTAAGTTTTTGCTGAAGAAAGTACTCGAGAATGATGTGGGCGGTTTCATCACTCATGCGCTCTTTCGTCATGACCCAGCGGATGAATTGATTTTTCTGTTGAATCGTGTCGAATTTATTATCATCCAAGACGCTGATCGCTTTGTACATCGTTTCATAATACTCATCGATTTTATCGTAAATCATCTGATCGTGATAGATTCCGCATGGCATTTGACAATGTGCAGTAAGTTGTTGAGCTGCAAATGTAAGTAACATCATACATCCAGCGGCTGCTAATTTTCGCATAATTCAACCCCTCAATAAATACGTTTCATGTAAAATCCTAATTATGTACATGATATACTAATTTTTTTACAAGACGTTTACCCTATGTTTTTACAAAATCCACCGACTGAATTCCAACTGATCGAACATCGCTTTCTGCGCTTCTTGGAGCGGCAATTTTTTTCTGCATGGTGGGTGATTGCGGTCTTTCTCTGTTGTGCTGTGGTTTATGAGCGGTCTGTTTATCAGACCGAACTTGAATTTCAGAAACTTGAGCTTTATGCCAAAGAGATTGAGGATCTTAAGCTGCAAGCAGCCCTCCTACACCAGGATTTACAGCTGCAGCTGAACAGCCAAAGCGATCCAGAGTGGATCGCGATCACCCTGATGAAAGGACTGGGGCTGGTTCCTGAAGGTTATAAAAAGTATTATTTCCCTGACGTGCCATGACCATCCTGTTTATCCTCGTTATTCTTATATTAACCTATGCCGCCGCCTATATTTCCTGTTCTGAAATCGCTTTCTTTTCGCTCCCTTCCGCCAAGATTAAAGCTTATCAATACGATAAAGATCCGCGCAAACGGCAAATCGCCCAGCTAGTCATGCATTCGCGCGATCTGATCGTGACGGTATTTTTGTTGAACACCTTGATCAACATCCTTTTACAAAACGTTTTGTCCCACTATTTCTATGATTCAGGGTTTTTACTGAAGATCGGTGTTCCCCTGTTCATTATTTTAGTCTTTGGCGAAATCATTCCTAAATACATTGCCCTCAGTAAAAACGTCCAGTTGGCGTACTGGATGGCGCCTGCGATCGATTTTTTTGTCCGGCTGTTTAAACCTGTGTGTGATTTGATTGTGGCGGTGACGACTCCGATTTCCCAAGTGATGTTTTTTTTCTTAAAAAAAGAAGAGGAGATCTCCGCTGAAGAGTTGCAGCATGTGATTTCCAGTTCAAAAGAATCGGGGATCTTAACGCAAGAGGAAGCCGAACTCATTGACGGGTTTTTGAACCTGCAGGATTTGCAAGTTAACGAAATCATGTGGCCGCGCGAGGATGTCTTGTATTATGATATCAATGAGCCCCTGTCAAAACTCACCTACCTTTTTGTGGACCAGGAGTGTACCCGTCTTCCTGTCTGCGACAAAGACCTAGACCATGTGCTGGGGATCATCACAGCTAACGAATATTTCATTCTGCGCGATAAGCTGCAAACTCCAGAAGATGTTAAAAAGTTTGTCGATAAGCCATTCTATGTGCCAGAAACGACATCCGCCTATAAATTAATCCGCCGCTTTGAAGAAAAAAAAGAAACGTTGGCGCTGATTGTAAACGAGTATGGAGTGATTTCTGGATTGATCACCTCGGAAGACCTAGTGGAAGAAGTGGTCGGGGAAATTTCTGACCGCCGGGATCAAAATCCCCTTTACACTCGTTCGGGAGACAACGTCGTGATCGCCAGCGGCAAGTTGGAGTTAGCCGAATTGAATGAGATTTTCGGAGTCAACTTGGAAAGCCCCAACAATATGTTGACGATTGGCGGGTGGTTGACTGAACAGCTGGGCGACATTCCCAAAATCGGCAAAAAATTTGAAACGAATGAATTGCTATTCCAAGTGCTTTCAGCCGAACCCAACCGAGTGAAGAAGATCTACATCATGAAAAAAGGAAAGCGTTAATGAGTGATTCCGCTGCCCTGCTTTGGTTTGTATTGACGATCGGATCGATCTTGGCGTTGGCATTTTTTTCCATGACCGAGATGGCGTGCGTTTCATTCAATAAAATCCGTCTTCAGTATTACGTGGGCGAAGGAAATAAACATGCGATTTTGCTGAACAATATTCTCAAAAACCCTTCCCTTTTATTTGGCTCGACCTTAGTCGGCGTTAACGTCGCTTTAGTGTTTGGTTCCGAATTCGCACGGCAATTTTATTCATCGATCGGAATTAGTCCCGACTTAGCTCCACTGACCCAGGTGGCGATGGTCGTCATTTTTGGCGAGCTAGCTCCGATGTTTGCCGCACGGCGCTATAATGAGCATGTCGCCTTGCTAGGCATCCCCCTATTAAGCGCTTGGGCCAAATTAATGACCCCGGTCTTATGGATCATCAGCGGCATCACCTCGATCGTCGATAAATTGTTAGGCACTTCCCACAAGCACGATGCCAATTTCTTTATTTCGCGCGAGGAATTGCAAAAAATTATCGAGGGGGAAGAAGATGTGATCCCCTCGGGAAACCGCGAATTCAATACCCTTGTCACAAATATTTTCAACGTGCGACCCAAAACCGCCAATAGTGTGATGAGCCCGATTGACCAAATCGCCATGATCCCTTCGAATTGCACCATCGGCGAACTTAGACAGTTTTTGTTCAAAAAGGCGCGCCCATTTGTGCCTGTGTATCATAAAACCCTGCACAATATTATCGGGATCGCCTTTCCGCGCGATTTGCTACGCGAACCGGATAACCATAAAGTCAGGGACTCGATCCGCCAACCGTGGTTCATCACCCAGTCGACTCCCATTTTGACCATTTTGAAACAATTTCGGCGCAACAATCAAACCGTCGCGGTCGTCCTCAATGAGAAAGGCAATGCAGTGGGAATTCTGACCCTTGAGGATATTATTGATGAAATCTTTGGCAACGTCAATTTAGGGTATGATTCCTCATTTACCTTGAAAAGCGAAAACCTGCTCCTCATCGAAAAAACATTCCCCGGTTCGTTAAAAATCGCCGATTTCAACCGCATGTACCATGTCAATCTAGAGGGGCAGGGGACAGAAACCTTGGCTGAATTAATGACCAAAGTCTTGGGCCACCAGCCGGAAGAAGGGGAAACGGCCTACATCCCTCCCTTTGAGTTAACGGTCAAAGAAACCACTTTGCTGGAAATCAAGTCGGTCACGATTAAAACTAGGGTTCAATAATTAATTTTACTAATAATAGATAGATTAAAATAAATTTTATATCAACACAATTATAACTTGATTTAATTTAGACTTTTTATTATTATTTTGCGTTATAATAAGGGTAATATGATATATCTGTATTCTAAAAATCAGAATTTAAATCTGTTTTTATACAAATGGATTTCTAGGCGCGATCTCAGGGTCACCCAACTCACTGAATACGTGAACCTGCGGATCAATCTTTGGCAGATTCAGAAGATTAGAGAGTATTCTAAATATCACCCAAAAGTTTCAATCGCCCTCTATTCGGCGATGACCCTTGTCAACATTATCGTATTCAACCCCCTCAGCTCCCTAACCACAGCCCTAGAGCATACAGCTTTGGCTGCAAAAGAAATTTATCTAGGGATTTTCAAAGATCGGCGAAAAGCCAAAAGACATTTTGGGAATGCAGGCATCCGCACCGTGATGGCTGTGTTCTATACGGCGACTGCGGGATTTACTCCCCTTTTTGCGGCTATTGGATCGTATGAACTCAGTAAATTTTTCATCCAAAATCCCCATCGTGCTTCAGTCGCCAGCGAGTTAAAACTAAAGTTGAACGACCAAAGGATGCAAGCGTACTCCCTGTATCGCAATAAAGATCGTTTTTTCATCGATGCCTGTTTTGCCGCACTAGAGGGCAAACTTGATGCGCTGATCGTAGCTAAAGATAACATTGACGCAGTTCCATTTGGACAAAAAGAGTATGCCGAAACTCGCAAGCATATCAGCGATAGCTTACCTCATCTCAATCAAGAAAAGAAATCCTTTAAAGAATATACGATGTCTTTAACAAACAGACAGGGATTCCTGTCGGCTAAGGAGACATGGGAAAATCTTGTTCACTTACATGTCCGCAATAACCCAAAAGAAATGACATCCCATTCTGTCACACATACCATGAAATTTTATAAGCCGCTCTAAGTACCCGGCAGCGTCATTCACTGCTGGCAGGAATGAAGGTTTTGTTCTTTTTTGACGGGGCAATCATTCTCAGCTTTTTCACACAATCGATCATGATCTCAACGGCTGTATCGATCTCTTTCTCCGTCGTCATGCGGCTTAAAGACAGGCGCAAAGAAGAGGCCGCCTGATCGACCGGTATTCCCATGTTTAATAACACCCGGGAGGGTTCTAAGGCTCCAGAGGAACAGGCGGAGCCATGGCTGATGGCGATCCCGGCTAAATCCAGGTTCATCATTAACGATTCTCCATCGACACCTAAAAAAGAGATATTCGAGGTGTTGCAAATCCGCGGGCCGGTTCCGTTCACAACGAGATCCGGCAATCCGGTCAACAAACCTGTTTCCAAATGATTACGCAACCGTTCCATCTGTTGGGTGGCCTGAGGAAGCGCTTGTTCTAAAACAGAAACCGCTTCGGCCATCCCCAAGATTCCGGACAGATTTTCGGTTCCTCCTCTTCGGTTGGCCTCTTGTCCTCCGCCGATCAGCAGCGGTGCGATTTTGAAAGAGGGGTGAATCCAGGCAAATCCGATCCCTTTAGGCGCATGGAATTTGTGGCCGCTTGCACAGTAAGCGCTGACTCCTTTTGGAATGGTAAACAGCTCCTTGCCCATCTGAGCGACCCCATCGACCACGAAAGGAATTCTCCGTTCATGCAGCAAGCCAGCGATCGCTTCAATGTCGGTCTTGACTCCGGTTTCATTATTGACCGACATGAGGGTGACCAGACGGGTATCTGGACGCAAGGCATTCTGAACCGCTTCCAGTGTAACAGCCCCGTATCGGTCCGGATGGAGATAAGTGGCTTGGCATCCGCATTTTTCTAAGAATTTTACGGTTGAATACACACAGGAGTGTTCAACCGCAGACGTGACAATGTGCCCTTCTGGTTTTTCGGCAAACAATCCGCGAATGCATTGGTTGAGCGCTTCAGTCCCCCCCGATGTGAACACGAGTTCGGCGGGTTTGACTTTTAAAAACGCGGCGATGGATCGGCGCGCCTTGGTCATCCGGTTGCGCAACTCTTGTCCGAAGTGGTGGATGCTGGAGGGATTGCCGATCGATTCTTGCAGTTCGGCGGTGAGCAGTTGGATGACCTGGGGGTCTAATGGCGTGCTTGCGTTATTATCTAGATAGATCCTTGGTTTCATGAGTCACTTTTACAAGCACGACGGTGATGTTGTCGACGCCGCCCCGTTCTTTGGCGAGGTGGACAAGCTCAGCGCAGGCTTTATTAATATCCGTATGCGTGTTTAATGTTTGTTCAATTTCTTCTTCAGTCACCATATCCGTCAAACCGTCCGTGCACATCAGGTAAAGGTCGCCCGGTTCGATCTCCGTTTCGGTCAGGGTGGGGGTGACTTCTGGCTCGGTTCCCACCGCTTTCGTTAAAATATTTTTGTAAAGAAAATCGCCTGCTTGCTGCTCGTTCAATTGCCCTTGTTCCATCATTTCCCGCAGCAGGGAGTCATCTCGCGTTAACTGTTTGATTTTTTGGGCGCGCAGACGATAGATCCGGCTATCGCCTACATGTCCGAGGATTAATCCCTCTTCGTAGAAGAAAAGTAAGCAAAACGTTGTTCCCATCCCTTTCAACGCATCGCTTGAATAGGACATGGCGAAGATCTTCGTATTGACCTGGTCAATTCCTTGCTGCAGTTTGCTAAGAATTTCTTCTACTAAACGTTTTTTTTTCGTTTTCTTGCTAAAATTCCGTTTGACAAACTGGCAGAGCCCTTCAACTAATTCTTTGGCAGCGACTTCGCCGGCTTGATGTCCTCCCATCCCGTCGGCCAAAACAAAAAAACGTTCTTCCACTACCTTGCCCCATGCATCTTCGTTGTTCATTCGAACAAGACCCACATCAGAAAGGCCGGCAGCTACCAGATCGTATGGCATTAGTTGAACTACCATAAAACTAACAGTTTATGTTTTCCGAATCATAACATAATTTTAGTTTATCTTTCTATACAAAAGGACTACACACCCCGTGCCCCTGCCTGTGCTCGATTCCGAAACTCAGAATAAGAAGATTAATGCGGATGCAGAAAACCAAATTGAATCGGGCAGGGGCAGGGGCAAGACTACGGATACCTTGATTAGAACTTATCGCCTGCCCTCCAATAGCAAAATCAACACCGTGACGCTATTAAAGGTGGCATGCAGCGCAATTGGCGCCCAGAGAGAGCCGCGCCATTCGTAAAGCAACCCTAAAATACACGACAGGACAAACAAGGAAGCGATCAATTCAATATTGATAATCCCTTGCAACACAGAAAAGTGGACCCCCGCAAACGCCGCCGAAGTGATCAAAATTGCCCACGGTTGTCCAAGAATTTTACGGATCCAACTTTGCAGAAATCCGCGAAACAGCAGCTCTTCGCCAATCGGAACAAATGCGATAATCACCACACAAGCCGCGATGATCATCGATCGGTCGTAGCCGATCGATTTCAGCAGCCGGATCGCTGTTTGCTGTTCCGATGGTTCAGCCGCACGAAAAAAATAAGAGACAAGCCACTCTGTTCCTTGGCTGACAAAAAGCACAAACGGAAAAGCAGCCAGCCACATGATCATGCCAATCCTGAAGTCCAGAAACAGAGACCGAAAAGATTTTCGTCCGCTATTCCATAACAAATTCCGCACCTCTGGCTTTAGGTTCCACGCGTACACAACCAGGCAAAAGGTGCTTAAGGAGATCGTGCCAAAATTCAGCCATACTTGCCAGAAAGAGCTCACCAAATCCTCCGGATGATCGGTCGCTCCCCCATACCCATGTAGAATCAAACTTAAGAAGACATTGAGAACGATCAAACCCAAAATAAAATAGGTGAGGAACGCCCCGAACACCATTGCGATGGTGAGGGGCGAGGATGTTTGGGGTGCCATGGGAATGGCGTAAAAACGGGCGCGAAAAGAGAAGGCTGTAAGCGCAAGGAGGACAGGTATCAGCCAAATCATCACTTTCAAACGCTCCGCCTCCACAGGAACGCCTGATGCCACAGCCTCTTCTATCATTTTACCACAAGCCAATCGCGCATTCGATCCGCTGAGCGATGTCGCGCACTAGGCGCGCATGTGCTCCGCCAAATGCCGACCTGTCATAGGCTTCTGTTCCCCAGCAGCACTCGCGGTAATCGACATTCTCGCGATCGACAGGGATCATGTGATTGCTCGGGAAAATCTCTTGTAAGACGACAACCGGTTTTTCGCAGCGGACATCGATGACGCGTACACGCACTTTCATGAGCAGCACGCTATTGCAAGAACGTTGGTGGCAAGGGTAAAGGGGTGTGATCTCGTCGCGTTTATAAGGGATCACTTCATGTTCAATTAATTCTAAAGCGACGACATATTGCGCTCTGCCGCATCCTTTGGCGAAATTGAGGTCAGCCCCAAAATAGTTGCACCCTTTGGGCTGCCATTTAGCAATCGTCTGGTCAGAGACTAAAAACAGTTCGCCGCGGTCGACCAAGTTGTCTTTAATTCCTTTGGTCAATTCTTCCCCCACATCCCAGCATAGGCCGGCATTTGAACAATCGGTCATGGGTAAGACAGCTACAACTGGTTTTGGGCGACCATTGTCATGATAAGGAAAACAATCAGCATAGTGCGGTTCGCACCCGGTAAAGGTCAAGCACATGACGGCTAGAAGAAGTAAGTAATGCATAAGAGCGTCCTTAATTAAGTTTGATGGCTCAAACGTTATCAAATCGGCGGGAAATTTTCCACTGATTCTATTTCAGCATGCTCCAAATTAAATGGAGTTCTTTGATGCATAGGCATCTGCCAAAGTTCGATCGTGGCTTTGTACTCAAGCGGCCTATAGATGTAAGGCGTGAAATGAGATTCCGGCGGCGGTAGAGAGCGTTTATAACGATCAGCATAGTAAAGTCCTATGCATAACAACAGAAGCGCCCCGCACAGTCCGATCGTTTTCCAAGGGACGGGCTGCGTTGGTCTTTGAACAAAATGTTTAGAGGGATCGGGCGGCGCCGTTTTTTCAGGCTTTTCAATTTCAAGCCTTTCCGCTTCACGCATCAAGGCATCGACTTCCGTGGAGGAGAGATCGCTTAGCTCTTCTTCCTCAAGCGGAGGAAGATATCCATCCATTTTTTCTTGAAGCAGCTCCTCCAAAGCATGTTTTGTGACTGGATAGACCGGCAGCTGTTCGATGATGATCTCATATTCATGAATCGTTAAGACATCGTCGATGCGGATCCGTTTTTTTCCGAAAGGCAATCCGTTCAAGGTGACAAAAGGATCGTTCGCCCGATTCACGACAAAATATTCCCCATTTTTTTCGTAAATCTTTAAGTGATCTGCTTCTAATTGCGGATTGGCAAGAGGCAGATCAACCTCAGGCTCCGACCCATGGCCGATCACGATACTTTTTTGCGTATACGATCTTTGCGAGCTGGAATCCGGCTCGATCAGTTTAAGGGTGATCATGCTACGCAAGAGTAATGAATCAGCCTTCAAAAATAAAGGACAAATGACAAAACGACCTAAACGACCAAAAGGACCAAAATAAAAAGCTTAACGTTCGTTTTGGTCGTTAAGGTCCTTTTGGTCGTTTTGTTATTTGTATAACAAATATTTTAATTTTACCCCCTCCCCTCTAGAGCGCATTTTTTTCCATTTTTTTGGGTTGTGTAAAAAATCTAATGGGTTTTAAAAATGAGAACCGGCAACGAATCGGGAAAATGACTCCTAAAGAAAATTTTGCTACTTAAAAAATCACAATCCATTTAAAATTATAAAGATATATTGCTTTTCAGGAGATTTGCGTGAAAAGAGTACTCAACATATTTAAGCCTGCGCCTTACCTGCCAGAAATCACCGACCCTAAAGAAATTTCTAGCGAATACACCTATTGGCGGATCCGCATTTTTTATTCCATGTTGATTGGTTATGCCTTTTTCTATTTTACACGCAAAAGCTTTAACTCCGTCATGCCGGGAATGATCACCGAACTCGGCTTCCAGAAAGGGGACCTAGGGATTATCGGAACGGTCCTTTACCTCACTTACGGGATCAGTAAATTCGGCAGCGGCATCTTATCCGACCGGTCCAACCCCCGCTACTTTATGTCGATCGGCCTGATTTTAACCGGGGTCTTCAATATCTTCTTTGGGATGTCTACCTCAATCCTGATGCTTTGCGTATTTTGGGCCCTAAACGGCGCCTTTCAAGGCTGGGGATGGCCGCCTAGCGCACGCCTCTTAACTCACTGGTATTCTCAAAATGAACGAGGCCGCTGGTGGTCCACTTGGAATATGTCGCACAACATTGGTGGAATGCTTGTTCCCATTGTCGTCGCTTACGCAGTCACCTATTTCGGCAGCTGGCGCTACGGTATGTATGTGCCTGCCGTCATGAGTATCGGGGTCGGGTTCTTTTTGCTGAACCGGCTACGCGATACGCCTCAATCGTTGGGCTTGCCGGCTATCGAAGTGTACCGGCACGACTTCTCTGGCGGAATCCTTAAAGAGGAAGAGAAGGAGTTATCCACTAAAGAGATCTTGTTTAACTACGTCTTGAACAATAAATTCATTTGGCTTTTAGCCTTGGCCTATATTTTTGTCTATATCGTCAGGACCGCCGTTGATTTATGGGCCCTGCTACTGCTAAAAGAAACGAAAGGATACAGTGTCCTAACCGGAAATTTCTTTGTCTCATTGTATGAATTCGGTGGTCTCGTTGGTGCGCTCGTTGCTGGATGGGCATCCGACCTTGTGTTCCGTGCCCGCCGCGGACCCGTAAACGTTTTATTTGCGGCAGGGATGGCAGGAAGCATCACCCTGTTCTGGTTGACTCCTGGCCATTGGCCTATGCTGGATGCCATCTGTATGTTTTTAATTGGATTCTTTGTTTTTGGCCCTCAGATGTTGATCGGAGTTGCCGCCGCCGAATTGTCGCATAAAAAAGCATCGGCAACCGCCACGGGATTTGCTGGATTTTTTGCTTATTGGGGCGCTTCGCTAAGCATCTATCCGATTAGCCGCATCGCAGACATGTGGGGATGGGACAAGGTTCTGCTGCTCCTGATTGTGTGCAGCGTGGTTGCGACGTTGTTCTTGCTACCCTTGTGGAATGTTCAGAAAAATGAGATTCCCCAACCAGCGCGCGCAGCTGCCTAACTTTAGCGAAAGATTATGGCCTCTTTTGTTCATTTGCATGTCCATTCGCAGTACTCCATTCTGGATGCCTGCCCTTCTGTCGATGAGTTGGCTGAACGCACGGCAGCGCTCGGCATGCCGGCCGTCGCCCTGACCGATCATGGCAATCTCTATGGGGCAGTTGAATTTTATAAAGCGTGTAAAGACGCTAAGGTCAAACCGATCATCGGCTGTGAAGTGTATATCGCGCCGGAATCGCGGTTTACTAAAAAGAGCACGCCCGGGGTCAAGAATGCATACCACCTGACTCTATTGGCCAAAAATAAAGCCGGCTATCATAATCTGTGTAAGCTGACTTCAAGTGCCTTTTTAGAAGGGTTTTATTATTTTCCCCGAATCGATCTAGAACTCCTCGCGCAACATACAGAAGGGCTGATCTGTTTGTCAGGTTGCATGAGCAGCATGATCGCCCAAGAGATCATGCATGGCACGCCTGAAAGTGCGGAAGCCAAGATTGCGTGGTTTCACGATCAGTTTAAAGACGATTTTTATCTCGAAATCATGCGGCATGAGTCCTCTCCTGAAGATCTCGCCCGCGACAACTTGCACAATGAAACCTGGCTGACCCAAGCCTATCAAGACTACATTGCCAAGCAAACTAAAATTAACACCTTCTTGATGGCCTATGGACAGAAGCATCGCATTCCCCTCGTTGCCACCAATGACAGCCACTTCATGGAACGGAACGATTGGCGGGTCCATGAAATTGTGTTAAATATTCAATCGGGAGAACCCACTGAAATCGTCGAAAAAGACTCGATGGGGAACCCCAAATACCGCTCTCCCAACCCTAAACGGCGTACCTATCCCTCGCACGAATGTTATTTTAAGACCTCCGAACAGATGGCCGACTTATTCAAGGATGTGCCCCAAGCCATCGAATCGACCCTGGCCATCGCCGACAAATGCAACTTGGAAATCGACTTCAAAAGCAAGCACTACCCGGTATACATTCCGCCAACCCTGCAAGGGAAAGAGTACACCAAAGAAGAGCAGGCACAGGCTGTCGAAAAATACTTATGGGAATTATGTGAACAAGGAATTGGCAGACGGTATACTCCGGACCGCCTCGCCAAAGTCGCCGAGCACTATCCTGGACAAGATCCTCTTGAAATCGTTAAAAAACGATTGGCCTATGAAATGGGAATCATCGTCCCTAAGGGCATGGCAGACTACTTGCTGATCGTTTGGGACTTTATCAACTGGGCCAAACAGTCAGGCATTCCGATGGGACCAGGGCGCGGATCGGGCGCGGGATCGATCGTGTGCTACCTGACAGGAATCACCGATATCGAACCGCTGCGGTTTCATTTGTTCTTTGAACGTTTCATCAATCCCGAACGTCTTTCCTATCCTGATATCGACGTCGACATTTGCATGGACCGGCGTGGCGAAGTGATCAACTATACTCTAAACAAGTATGGAAAGGCGAACATCGCCCAGATCATCACCTTTGGTACCATGAAAGCCAAAATGTCGATCAAAGACGTCGGTCGCGTTCTGAATGTACCGCTCGCAAAAGTGAATGCCATTGCGAAACTCGTTCCTGAAGACCTTACCATCACGCTTGAAAAAGCGTTAGAAAAAGATGCCGACCTGCTAGCCATGTACGAATCAGATGAGGACGCACGGCGCATCATCGACATCGGGAAGAAATTGGAAGGATCGGTCCGCAACACCGGCATCCATGCCGCAGGCATCATTGTGTGCGGAGAGCCCCTTACCAACCATATTCCGCTCTGCTTAGCCAAAGATTCTGATATCGCCGCCACCCAATACTCGATGAAGCCAGTCGAAATGGTCGGGATGCTTAAAATTGACTTCCTGGGCTTAAAGACGCTGACCTGCATTCAAATGTGCGTGAATGCCATCCATAAACAAACAGGAACCTTGATCGATTGGATTAACCTCCCCCTCGATGATAAGGCTGCTTTCGATATTTTAAACCAAGGTCAAACGCTCGGTATCTTCCAGCTAGAATCGGGCGGCATGCAAGAGCTTGCGCGCAATTTGCATTTGGACCGCTTTGAAGAGATCATCGCGGTAGGCGCCCTCTACCGTCCTGGTCCGATGGATATGATCCCCTCCTTCATCAACCGTAAACATGGACGGGAACAGATTGAAAATGACCATCCATGGATGAACGAAATTCTAGCTGAGACGTACGGCATCATGGTGTACCAAGAGCAAGTGATGCAAATCGCCAGCAAGCTTGCCAATTACACCCTTGGGGAAGGGGATATTCTGCGCCGTGCGATGGGTAAAAAAGATGCCGAGCAAATGGCGCAGCAACGGGAGAAGTTCCGTCAAGGATGCATGCAGAACGGAATCGCTGAAGAGACCGCCACCCTGATCTTCGATAAGATTGAAAAATTCGCCTCTTATGGATTCAACAAATCGCACGCAGCCGCCTATGGATTCCTCACCTACGTCACCGCCTACTTGAAAGCGAACTATCCCAAAGAGTGGCTGGCAGCATTAATGACCTGCGACCGAGACGATTTATCGAAAGTGACGAAGTTCATCCGAGAATGTCAAGCGATGCATATTCCTGTGCTTCCACCGGACATCAACCACTCTGCCGATACCTTTGTAGCAGCTCCGGATGGAGTGCGCTTTGCCATCACCGGGATTAAGGGCATTGGCGAAGGGGTTGTTGAAGCGATCATCGCCGAGCGGCAGAAAAATGGACCCTATATGGGCCTCTACGACTTCATCAAACGGATCGATACGCGCAAGATCGGCAAAAAAGCGATTGAGAACTTGATCGACGCGGGTTGTTTCGACTTCACGAAATGGCCCCGCGACGCCCTGAAAGCCAGCGTCGAACCGATGTATGACCAAGCCTCGCGTGAACAAAAAGAAACAGCTTCCGGCATCCTCAACCTATTTGCCGGTTTAGGCGGCAGCAGTTCTAACGGATTCGACCAGCCGCCCAAAAATTATCCCAAGAGTACCAAGCAAGAACAGTTGAATCGTGAAAAAGAGCTGCTAGGATTCTTTCTGACTGGACACCCTCTGGAAGACCACAAAGAGGTGTTGAAAAAACTCTCTTGTGTTCCGCTTAGGAAAGTGGGAGACATGGATCATGACTCTGTGTTTCGTGCCGCTTTCATCTTGGAAACGGTCGACATCAAAATTTCCAGCAAAACGCAAAAAAAGTTCGCGATCACCAGCATTAGCGATGGGTATGAACGGTTTGAACTTCCCATCTGGTCTGAGCTTTTCGAGCAGAAGCACCACTTGCTGCGGGAGAATCAATTGGTTTACGCAGTGCTGCAAATCGACAAAAAGAGCGGCGAAACGCGCCTCATGTGCAAATGGCTGGATGATTTAACCCAGGCTAACGAACTCATGATCGGCGAATGCGACATGGCCTTCGATAAAGCCAAACAGACTGCTGCCCGGATGGCAGCCTATAAGAATAAAGAAAGCAAGCAAGAGGGTAAAAAAGAGAAAAAAGAGAGTCCCGCCATGCCTTCCAAATTTGTTGTGAGTGTCGATGCCGATCAGATTAATTTAAGCCACATCTTAGATTTAAAAACGCTCTTTCAAAAACACCGCGGACAAGTCCCGGTCGAGATCACCTTTAATGGGTCGGCACGCGACTTGGCAACCTTGCATATCGACACCAATTGGGGAATCGCATTGTCGTCCGAGTTAGAACAGTCCTTAAAGACGATCAAGGCAATCAAATCGTTCGAAAAGAAAACATGATCAAGAAATAACAAGGATGACCAAGATAAACCAGAGATAAAATCCAATGCGGGTTTTCTTGCTTTTGGACGACTGTTGATAGACGGAAAAATTCAAACGCGAAGATGCAAAGGCGCAAAGAAAACAAATTTCATAGGATGGTCACTCTTCCATTAAAATTACAAAGGCCTTAAATCATCCATCACGTGACGATTTTCTATGATTAGAAAAGATTCCTTACGCACTTCACTTGTGTTAACAAAAGATTTCTTTTGGCCATTTCCTATTATGCAAACAGCTGTTCCAAGTTCCCACATCTTTTGTCGTTTCTGATAATTTTTGCTTTGCCACATGGATCCATCATCCAATTCAATAACGTAGTTATATTGACCGTAAGAATTCACGTTTTCGGTGATCCACCTAATTTTTGGTAAACTATAAAATGGAAAATCATCTTCAAACCATAGATTCAAAGAAATACTATAGCCGTACTCTTCTAAGACAAACAAAAAGTTATCGTCCCTGGAGCTTTCTTGATAGACTATATTTACATGACCAGCATAACAACCATTTTCAGCCCAGTCTTGCGCTTGATATTCGTACTTGAAGTATTTTGATCTTGTGGCCCACATATCGTTGTCTAAATTGAAAAAATGCACTGTTCGCCACTGACCTTGCGCCGAATTTGAAGGGTATACTTTACTCCAACATTTCGTAATACTCGTCCGATATTGGTCCTCGTAAAAGTAGGCGTTCAAGGATCCTGTCAAAGCAATCATGCTAAGAACTAGGAATAAGATTTTTTTAATGTAAAAATTATTAATCATAATACCTTTCCGATATCTTGGTTATCCTGGTCATCTTTGTTATTTATTTTCTTATCCTGTGATAAAAGCTGTAGGTCGGAAACAACAAACTCTGGCTTAATCACGAAATGGCTTTGCGCACGCACGGCATTCACATCAATCAAACACCAACTTTGGGTATTGCCTAACACATGCACCTCTTTATCGGTTTCCCAAAACTCCGTCCAAGGGGCTTTGAAAGGCCCAGTCACAAAAATTCTGCCATCATCCAACTCAAACACATACCGGTACAGATACTCTTTTGAAAACCAATACGAAATCACTTCCACATTCTCGGTAATGGATTTCAAACGGGGAAATTTGGGAAATGAGTAATCCCGTTCAAACCACAAACTGATTGTAGAATTTTTAGAATCCTTGAAAACAACAGCAAAGTGCTCATGCGTTTTTTCATCAAACCGATAAACTAAATTGACCGCTCCTGAACACTCTTCCGCAGCATGTTGACGCGCTTCTGATTCATCTTTAAAAAGACGTGTACGCGTCCCCCACATCCCGTTGTCAAATTTGAAATAGTGCACTCCCCGCCACTCGTCGCCAAAATTATCGGGCGGATAAGCCCTTCCCCGGCACCATGTGATATGGATCTTATTAGCGTCTTCGTAGGTCAATTCTGCAGCCGCCACTAACCCGCTTAACCCGCAGGTAAAAAGCAGGCAGACAGCTATTTTTCGGATGAAAGAAAATCTAATCATGGCGATTCCTGAAAATTAGTCGGATCAATTTTATTAACATTCTGACTTTCAGTCAATTAAACCTTTATCGCGACACTTCTCCCTTGACTTTTGCCGCCCTCCAGACTAACCTTACTGCTTAAATCGAAAAATTGGAGAATCCCCATGCGAAAAATTGCCTTTCTTCTCGTTTTCCTAGGGTTTTGCATCAATCAAGCTCATGCAGCCATTACCATCCGCGGCGGAAAAATTTATGATGCCGACGATCTTGCCTCGCTGACGGTTGAAGAGCACTACGCCCTAGCGAATGAAGCGTATCAAGCGGAAAATTGGAGCGAAGCCGCCAAACAATATCGCATCGTTGCCTATAACTTCCCTGACACCCCTGAAGGCGAAGAATCCAAATTTTTTGTCGGAGTCGCCTATTTTTACGACGAAGATTATGACGCCGCTAACGAAGAATTCTCCCGCTACCTTCGGTGCCACTCCCATCCCAAATATTTTGAACAAGCGATCGAATATAAATTTTTAGTGGCCGAAGCGTTCAAATGTGGCGCGCGCCGCCGTCCATTCGGCTACCGGAAACTTCCTTGCATCCTTCCCGGAACCGAAACCGCCATTGAAACATATGACCAAGTGATTGCCACAGTCCCCTGCCACGATTTAGCGGCTCAGGCTCTTTTTTCAAAAGCTAATCTCCACTGGAGCTGCAGAGAATACCGTGAAGCCATTGAATGTTTTCAAATTTTGATCAAGCGGTTTCCAAAACATGAGCTCACACCGGATTGCTACCTCTCGATCAACCGTGTCTACCTGGAACAGTCGCAACGGGAATTCCAAAATCCAGATATTCTGCAGTTCGCGCAGCTTAACCTAAGGAAATTTAAGCAAGAGTTTCCTGGTGAAGAACGGTTGTGCGATGCGGAAGGCGACGTGTTAGCCATCAAAGAAGTGTATGCGAAAGGGTTATTTGATACGGGACAATTCTACGAACGAAAAAACCAGCCCACTGCCTCCATCATTTATTACAAGAAAGCGATCAGGCAGTTCCCTGAAACATCCATTTCACAACTGTGTAAAGAGCGCCTTGTTGCCCTAGGTGGAGAATGCAGCGAAAATCCAGCTTGATGATGTTTTTCGATAAAAGCTCAGTTATCTCCTTACCCTTAACGATTCTATTGTTGACGGGGTGCGGCTATAGCCTCATCACGCCCGATACGCCCTGCTACCGTTCGATTTATGTCCCATATGCCGTCGGCGACCGGGATGGCGGCTTGACCAATGCAGTCATCCAAAAGCTTTCATCTTCAGGAGCTTACGAATACCGTGCCTGCGGAGCCGACCTTACCCTCTACATCACCTTGATCGATTTCCGTGAGGAAAATATAGGGTTTCGCTATGATCGCACCCAAGACGGCTTCTTAACCAACTCGGTGATTCCGACAGAATTAAGATATGCTGTTTTAGCTGAAATCGTTGTCGTCGAAACAGCTACAGGAAGGGAGGTGATCGGCCCTGCGCGGATTTCCACTCACGTAGACCTCGACCACGATTATTATGCAAGCCGGAATGCTGTTAACGTGTTCTCCCTTGGACAGTTAACCGACATCGACAGCGCAAGGGATACAATGCATGAGCCCTTAAACCTCATACTGGCGCAAAAGATTGTAGATTATGTTACAAGCAGTTGGTGAAAAACAACCGCATCAAATTGTAAGCCGCCGTTTTCCTGCCGCTCTGGAACAACTTTATGATATGTTAGATCTCATCCGCGAAGCGGCTGCCACCTGCAAATTTCCCCAATATGCGATCGATAAAATTGAACTTGCTTCGGAAGAAGCGATTGTCAATATTATCAGCTATGGATACCCCAATCGCTTGGGAGATATTGAAATCAAATGTTTTGCCACGGAAAATCACGGCTTCACCATCACCATCATCGACCATGGGATTCCTTACAATCCGCTTGCCAACCAAAAAAAATACGAAGTGCGCACATCGATCGAAGAGCGTACAATTGGCGGTTATGGGATTTACTTTATCCTAAAAATCATGGATGAAGTGAACTACCGCCGCGAGTTCAACTCGAACGTCCTCAGCCTCACCAAATATCATTCCTAATTTCTCAATCTTTGCGTTGAGTTCAAACGGGGACGATGACTAGCGGTTTTTCCGGTTTCTTAAAGCTATCAAAGTAGGTGGGAGGCACATCAAAAACCGATCCTAACAGGTCGTTGCTATACGATCCGACCACTTCTCCAATCCCAATATAATCCGGATCGGCATTGCTAAAGAAGGCAATCACTTCAACATCTTCCTCTCCGACATTCTCGATGTTATGGAAATGCGATGCCGGAGCAAATGCGCCTTGACCGCCATTAACATTCATCACATTCATGGTGCCATCTGGAGAAAGCACTGTAATACGTGTTTTTCCTTTTACAATAAAAACAAGTTCTCCCGCATTTGTATGCCAATGGGGTTCCACAATTCCTTTTTTGTTTAATCCAAATCCCAGAATGCCCAGTCCTTCCAAGATCGGAAAACTCCCTTTCGTACCCAATTGGACATATCCACCTTTCGTTAAAATCGGTTTTCCGCTCCCCTCAATATCATATTTATATTCACTGGTGATATCGCCAGGAATTTTATTCAACGGCGGCAGCGTTTTGAGCAATCCATTGTTTTTAGATTTTTTAAGTCCGTCGACAAAACTGGCAACCGTATTGAACGTTGAGTTGTACACACTGTCTGAAATGGAACTGATCGCCTTGTTGAGATTCATCGTTTCAGGGGCTGTGTGATTTAACGCGAACTGGATGACACTATCCTGCTCGCTGATATTTTCAATGTGATGGATATATCCTTTAGGGATAAAGAACATCTCCCCTTTCTTAACGGTAAACGCGTCGGCAGCACCAGGGCTTCGCACGGTTACAATGACTCTGCCTTGTGTGCAATACCCGACTTTATGAGCGTTAGGATGCCAAATGGGTTCTAATGATCCTCTTTTCTTTAGAGTTAAATTCGCAAACGAAATATTGACAAGCCCGGGTGTTTCTTTTCCCGTCACTGTCGTTAGCGTTCCGCCGGGTCCACTTTCCAAGGGCTTAATCGACCGTAAATCAAAAAATAGTTGATTTGCCATACACACCTCGACTGGAAGATAATCTAGGAACATGAGCAGAGGCGTACCGCCCCTTGATTTACAGATAGGCTTTTTTGATTATAGGAACAAGAACATTTGCAATAGATCTAACTATTTGAAAATGTGAGGAATAAATAACGCGAGGTTTAACACTCTCTCTAACCTCCTTGAAAACGTTTTGCGGTTTTCATCAGATCTCATCATTCAGCTATCTTCTCGGCCTTTATTTTGTTAGATAAAGCCTCCGAACGAAGATCTGGCGATCTGATTGATGTTAAAGAGTTTGTGTTAAAACTCGCGTTGAAACTTCCTTTATCCCGCGTTGTAACGGGTCAATAAATCTTCGGTTTCTTGAATCTCTTTTAAAAGCTTTTCTAAGACCCGCAAAACAAGCCAGGAAGAGTTGTATACACCTGAAACTGAAAATACTAACTCTAAATGACATTCATGCGGATGATTGATCGCAATCAGTCCATAGGTTCTTGGAGTTCCATCGACATTTTCCGGGACGATCCAAATGACAAACTGTTCGTTGAGCAGCATAATTTTTTCGGGAGATTCGACCACATGGAAATAACGAGTTAAACTGTCTTCGTTCTGCGACTTAGGATCAAAAAAGTGCAGCAGGTCTAGTCTTTGCAGCATCGGCAGGTCGACTTCGATAATCCCTTCGGGCGCCCATTGTGAAATGTTTTTAATATACTTTTTAAAACATTCCTCTAAAACAGTTAAATTATCCATTATTAAAACCCTCCAAGAAAACAAACTCCTTATTATTATAATAACCTTTATGAGTAAGTTTAGTCAACTAATTAAATAAATTATTAATAATTATAATTATTGATTAATATTTAAAGGGTTAGGTATAGCAATTTTCAGGCCAAAGGCCATATGATTTTACCACAGAGACACAGAGAAAACTTAATGCTAGTTATAAATCCTTACAATACCAAAACATTAGGCAATTTTATTCATTTTGGTTGTTTCTCTGTGCCTCTGTGTCTCTGTGGTTAATTCATACCTTTTGCACTGAGACGCTCAAATCTGAACTGGATTAATGATAGATCTTTGTGTAGAGTATTTCCTTGATAAACCAGGATCTCTATGAAGTTGCGTTTCCTCTGCCTGCTGCTCACCTCATTTACTCTGCATGCCTCCCAGCCGTTGAAAGTAGACGTTTCTGCCGAATCCGCCATCTTAATGAATGCGGATACGGGCGCCATTTTGTATGAAAAAAATAGTCGCATGCCTCAATACCCTGCCAGCACCACCAAGATTGCAACGGGAATCTACGCCCTTAAAATAAAGGGAAACGCACTCGACGACATTGTGACCGCAGAGCAGGAATCGATTGCCTCGATTAAGCCCGAAGCTAAGCGTAAAGCCAACTATAAAAACCCAGCCTATTGGGTGGAAACCGGCAGTTCTCACATCGGGATCAAAAAAGGGGAGAAAATGCCTTTGCGAGCGCTCCTTTACGGCTCTTTGATCGCCACCGCCAACGATGCTTCCAATGTGATCGCGCAACATGTCAGCGGATCCATTCCGGAATTTGTCAATCAGCTCAACGCCTACGTGCAAGAATTAGGATGCAAAGACACCCACTTTTGCAATCCGCATGGCTTGCATCATCCCGACCATAAAACAACCGCTTACGACTTAGCCTGGATGACGCGGGAAGCCTTAAAAAATCCCACATTCCTTGAAATCGTGGGAACAGTGCAATACATGCGGCCAAAAACGAATAAGCAAGAGCCTACCGTCATGGCGCAAACGAACCGGCTGTTAAAAAAAGGCCCCTATTACTACCCAAAAGCCATTGGCGTCAAAACTGGATATACCTCCGCCGCGCGCCATAATTTAGTGGCCGCCGCGCGGCATAATGGCCGCACCCTGATCGCGGTGATCATGAATGAAAACGAACGCAACAACATGTTCAAAACGGCGATTGATCTGTTTGAGGCCGCCTTCAATCAGCCGCAAGTCGAAAAAGTGCTGATTCCCGCCGGCCAGCAACCGTTTGTCTTGGATCTCCCTGGAGCGGCTCAGCCTGCAGCCACTTATGTCGAGCAGGCGGTGACGCTGCAATATTATCCGGCAGAAGAGCCCCAAATTAAGGCGCTGCTGGTATGGGAGAAAGAGGAACTGCCCATCCGCAAAGGAGACCAAATCGGCCGTATCGAGCTGAAAACTGGCGATGGCAGGCCCTATAAAACCGTCCCTTTACTGGCGGTAGAAGATGTGCATGCCTCCTGGAGCCACCGATTAAGCGCCTTTTTTGGCGGATATGGCCTTTGGCTGCTAGGAGCAATCGTCGGAGCCGTTTTACTGTTTATCTTCTGGAACCGGTCCAAGCCGTAAAAACAGCTGCTTGAAATCCCGGAAAGAGAGTGCATCAGGACGCGCATGAGGATCGATCCCTGATTCTTTTAAGGTTGTTGCGACCCTTTCGGATCCATAATATTTTCCCAGGGAGGAGCGCACCGTTTTGCGGCGCTGCTCAAAAGCAAGTTTGGCAAATAGGAAAAACGGACCCGGATTGTCTACCCCCTCCAAAGGCTGCAGAGTGAGGGACATGACCGCTGAGTCCACATTCGGCTGCGGATAAAAGCAGCGACGGCTGACCCCAAAGGCGTACCGGAGAGTGCTATAGGCCAGATCGGAAGA
>JAGVLX010000024.1 GCA_020054065.1 Parachlamydiales bacterium
GGTAAATACGGGAATGAACAGCCAAAGCGAAAAGATGATCGAAGTCGTTTGCAGCCATTGCGATATCGGGCCATGGATAATATGATGGGCGCCAATCCATGCATAAAAGAAGGCGATTGTCCAAAATCCGACCATCGATAAGCGGTGGCTGTAGATCGGCGTATTCGAAAGCTTCGGTAAAAAATAGTAGGTCGTGGCCAATCCCATGGGGGTAAAAATCAAGCCGACAAGGTTGTGAACATAAAAAAAGCTGGCATTGACCCGCGAAATGCCGCCTGGAAGCATCCCCAATGTAAAAAACATTTCAAAAACGGTGATCGTCGTCCAAATCAACGTTCCCATCGTATACCACAAAGAGACATATAGCTTTTCATAGCGACGGTTGGCGATAGTCATGAACATGTTGAAGGCAAACAGAAAAAAGGCTGTGAAAAATAAGACGCGACAGGGAATCCAACCGACCCAAATCGGAAGCTCCGCATACTCCCAACCGGAGTTTGTTCCTAACGGATATGACAGAGTTCCAGGAATCAAACCAAGCCACCACAAAGCCACCCCGATTATCCCTAAATTGGAGCTCCATAGGCGCACGCCGGAAAGGCGTTGCACAATGTAGAAGAGCAAGCCAATATCCGCCGACAGCAGCCATAAAAGCAGGACTCCCCAAACATGCACGGGGCGTACGCGGCCGAACGTGATGTATTCACCCGCAAAGTAATCAGGAAACACAAAACCGTTCAGCGAAATGAAAAACCCGATGGTCATGCCAAAAATCATAAAGAAGATGGCGGGATAGATCAGCCATTTGGTCGGACGATCGTCAAAAGTGATGGGGGTAGCCGCTTCCGCTTGCGTCATGACGGTCATTGTTTGCTCTCTTTCACTTGGTTGGTGTAGTTCACTACCGTTTGCCGCTGCTTCTCACGCAAACGCGCTGCATCGGCTTTTAGCTGGGTCAACTGATTCGTTAATTTGGTCAAACCACCAATCTCTTTGGTTAAGTTTTGGACCTCTTCCGTCAAGGCTACAGTGGCAATTTTACCTTGTTCGAACGTTTTTTTCTGGTTTAACTGAGCAATCTGTTTCTGGATTGCGTCCGAAATTTGCTGACTCAATGCATTGAATTTTTGTTCATTGATGGGATTGAACGTGACGGTTCCATTTTTGGCCTGAAAACGTCCATCATTCAAGGCAATCAATTGATTAAACAACTGCATCAGATCATCGCCATCAAGTTGATTTAATAAGCTTAACCCCACACTTTCATACAGTTTTCTTTCTTGAACGACTAAATCTTGCAAGTCCAATAATTGCCGATCAATGCGTTGGTAGCGGGCGAGTGCGGTTTCCAACTCGATCTCTTTTTGATGCTCCTGCAACAACTGGTCGGCCGTCATATTTTTTTGCTCTTGCAGTGTTCTGGAATCCCTCGCTGTCTGAAGTTGGTCATAGGCGGCTTGCGCAGCTTCCAGTTGCGAATGGTTCGCCACCCGGGCTATTTCTAATTCTTGAATCGAAACAAAAAACGCTTGGTACAGGCGGCTCATCAGTTTTTCCCGATTTTCCGAATCGGCTGAGAGGCTGCGGATATACATAACCAATTGCATCCGCTGCAACGCATTGGTGAAATCCCCCCAAGGGGTCATTGAGGTTCCTGGAACGCCGAATTTGATAGAACGCATCAAACGCAGATCATCCCGTGTATCCAACCAATCCAAATTGATCAGCATGCGCGGCTTCGCTTCGATCATTGACCCTGCGCGGTTGCCAGCACCGTCCGCATCTTTTCCGTGACAGACCGCACAATTTGCGGTGAAAAAACGTTCACCAGCGGCCAGGTTTTCACGCGTGTAATATTTTTTCTTGATGTAGTACGCTTTCTTATCCACGAGCGAATTAGGATAGGGGCGGATGTCAAAAATTTCGGTGATTTGTGCCTCTTCATCTTTCTGAGGAACCGGCATCGGTTGTATCGCAGCCAGCAATCCTTCTCCTTTAGGGAGTAGCTCTACCCACGAGTGCGGATTCTGCAGCTTTTTAATGTTGCCTTCATTTTGTAATTCTTTGATCACATCATCGGGTTCATAATCCCATTTTGGCACATCCTCTTCGCCGCGGATCACTTCGCTGCCGACCAACCCTTCAAACATCCAATCGGCCAGCCGTTGCGCTTGATCTTGCGTCAACACCGGAATCGGTTTTGGGCCAGTGTCTTTGTCAGTTGCAACCTCACCCCAAGGCGGCATCGGCGTTCCTTTCACTCCATGGACAATAGAATTGACCACTCGCTCTTTGGTGTAGTTACGCATAAAAGTGGCGTTGCGCAGATTTTTGGGGATCGGATAAATCCATTCGGAAACGGGTCCATTGCCTTGTAAGAAGTCTCCATGGCACTGCGCGCAGTGGGTTTCGAATGCAATCTGGGGGTTAAAGCCCCGTTTTTGCCATTGTTCTTGCATCTCATCCCGGTTCTGTTTGCCTAAAACATCCAGCATATGAGTCAAGGCCAGGAATTTGGTGTTGTCAAACGGAAAGACCGGCATGATGGAACGGGCGACGTGCGCGGTCGGCTTCCAGAAATGCTCCATCAACCATTGGTCGCTTCGGTAGACTCCCGACCAGTTCACGCGCGGGCCTATGATCCGTCCCATCCCGTATTCCTGGATATACATTTTCAATACGCGGTCTAGTCGTTCATGCCACGCCTTTAATTGCTCTTCTTGATAAGCATGGTTCTTCGCTCGTGCGGCAAATTTAAAATTAGTATAGAACGATTCGATCACACCCGGATAGTTGGCTTGAATCTCTTCGATGATGGAATTTTTCCGCACATCTTTTACGATCCGCTTGTCAATTTCCGCCCCATGTTTATCTAGGACCTCCACAATTTGGGAACCCAAAATTTGCTCGGGGAATAATTTCTTAAACCATTCACGCTCTTCATATAACGCATCGTAAGTAGGCTTTGTTTTTTCGATCGCGAAGCCCACATTGGATTCAAATCCTTTCAAACGGTGACAGTTAGCGCACCCTTGCGTGGTAAAAATCACCATTGAATGGCGGACATCTTGAATTTGTTCCGGCAGCAACGCTTGCTCAAACCACAGTTTTTGCCCTTCATCCCACGCTTTTAATTGAATGCGGCGATCGACATTCGATTGCACCTTGCTGCCCCCTTTCTGGGCCAGCAGATAGGTTAAGATATCTTCCACTTCTTCGTGGTCCATGCGGGTATTTGGCATCGTGGAACTTTTCAAATCCGCTTGCGGCCACACGATCGACTGTTTGACAAACCACGGATATACTAATCCTTCGCGGGTGAGCTCGGGTCCTACCCCGCCACGGGAATAACCGGCAATCCGGTGGCACGCATAGCACGCCTGCGAAATAAACAACTCTTGTCCGCGCTTATACGATCCGGTCAGCAGATCGACATCGGTCTTTATCGCCGCGATCACTTGTTCATTGTTGACGGTGCGATTTAATGGGGATTGGGAGGTTTGAATATGATTCAACAACTCTTGCTCTAAATCGAGCGCTGCAAGTTTGGTCAGCAATGTTCCTTGAACGTTTCCTTTTTGTTTTTGCCTTTGTTCCTCGAGGAACTTTGCCAATTCTTCCTGTTGGTTCACACCCTCTTTGGCTAGCCGTTGTTCTAATTCTGCCGCGAGGAGCTTCGATCCAAGGATTTTGACAATTTGTTGATCGAATTGGTTCACCACTTGCTGCTCGCCGCCGCGCGCCGCCATGCGAATAAACTCGATCTGATTGCTGATCGCATCTAATTCCGCTTGCGGTCGTGTATAATCCTGACGCTGTTGCTGCAGTTGATCTAACGTTTTTTGGGAACCTAATTTTAAAAGAGTGGCGCGATTGTTGATCAAGGCAAGTAACGCTTGTTTTTCATTCTCGATGCCCTGATTCACCGAATCCATTTCCCGCGCTTTGCGATTGGTGACTAAGTTGACCCCGCCTAGCGCGCTTTTGATCTCTTGTCCGGCAACCTGATGACACTGCACGCAATTCGCTTGGATCAATTTCCCCATAAAGAGTGGGGTCGTTTGGAATAAGATTTCGTAGCCGGGCTTATGGTTGAATATTTTTGAGAATGGCGGATCGTTCTCAGGATCTTTCTCCAAAAATTTGGGTTCATGGCCTTCAAATTCGACTTCATAATGGCCGTCTACAACGGGTCCATGAGCCTTTTCGGTGGTCAATCCGCGTCCGTTTCCATTATGGCATACAGTGCACCCATAATCCTCCATCGGATGGTATTCAAACGGTCGGGTTTCTCGTCCCATCAACGGATGCATGGCCAGTACTTTGGTCATGTCATATTCTCTGTCGCCCACTTGTGCCACTTTTAATGCCTTTAAATGATCCGCTTCTTTTGGTTTATTTTGGGCTTCCAAATCTTTAATCTTCTCATCCAACTTAGCCCAGATGTAGTTCGGATTGGGAACTTGCTGCGGAATGCCGTTCTCGTCGACAATGATTTTGCCATTGATATCTTTGGCGACTATGGTCGGAGAAAAATGATCAAACTTCAGCGCCACGTGGCAAGAAATGCAGCGGTCAATCGTCTCAGGGCCATTATTGGGAGCCGGCAGCACAATCTGCTGCACCCCAAACCGGAACACGGGAGGGGGCTCTCCGGTATAGGTGGAACGGAACTGCTCCAAATCGACATACGCGTTTTGGTAGATTCGATATTCGGGAAACACTTCACGATAAAAGAAGACACCAAAAAAGAGAGCAGCCAAGACCGCCAGTCCTATTAATGCCGCTTGCATGTAATCTTCAGAACGCCAACGCATGCTTTGCCTTTTCGTTAATGCCTAGCAAAATTTTCGGTCCACGGCCAAATCCAGCCCCAGTTCGCTCCGCGAAAGAATACGCCGATCACAATCAACAACCCTTGCCACGTCATGAACAAGGTGTATAAAAATATCGCCAAATAGCGGCTTTTGTGGAACCACACCCCTTCGCCGCGTGGATTGCGATCAAAGTAGGGGATTGCCATCAAACCTAAAACAATCAAGGTCGGAATCCCTACACCGCCCCAGAATGCATCGTACGAGACCATCTCTTGCAGTCCTAAAAAGTACCAAGGCGCTTTGGAAGGGTTCGGAGGCTTGCTGGGATTCGCCGGCTCTTCCAACGGCGCATTCAAAAACGATAATCCCAGTACCAATACAAGCGTCAGCATAAAAACAACTAACTCTGCACGCAGTAAATGCGGCCACGTGAACACAAAGTTATAAGGCCCCTTATCTACTGTGGGGCACGTTCCGCGCACAAGCTCCATTAATCCATAAGTACGTTTGACACCAGGAGCAAACGATTCTTTGGTGTCGGAGCGTTGAATGACCCGGTAGGGATCGGGTCGAATTCGGTCGGGTGGACGGGAAAGACCGCCGTCTTTACGGATGCGCCAAAAGTGCACTCCGATCAACGTGCCGGCAAGAAGCGGCAGCACCGCCACGTGCAGGACATAAAAGCGGATCAAGGCATCTTGCCCGACCGTCGTGGAAGCCAGCAGCATCACGCGGTTGACGTTATATTCGAACCCAGGAAGATTCGGTACATACCCTGCAATATTGGTTCCGACGGTGATCGCCCAGAAGGCCAGCTGGTCCCAGGGAAGAAGATAGCCCGTAAAGGAAAGGATCAAGGTTAGCACCATCAGAATTACGCCAATGACCCAATTGAAACGGCGTGTGCCTTTGTATCCGGCTGTATAAAAGACCCGAGACATATGCAAGAACACGAACAGCACCATCATGTGGGCGCTCCAGCGATGCATATTGCGGTACATCATGGCAAAAGGAGTTGTATCTTGCCAATCTTTCATGATGTCGTACGCGCGGTCTTCAGCAGGGATGTAGTAGAACATCAAGATCACCCCGGTGATCGTCAGCAGTAAAAATAGGCTGGTGGTGATCGTCCCTAATCCTAGAGTGTAGAACGGATCCAAACTATGCTTGTGGCATTTGACCGGATGGAAATGGAGGAAAAAGTTTTTAAACACGATTTCCGAACGATCTACATCGTTATTCGGATAGTTATGTCTAAAAATCGAACGTACAAATAAAGCCGGCAGATTGGCGATATATTCTGCCCACGTTTCGCGCTGCTTTCCTTCAAAAACTGCCATTTAAAATACCCTCATTATAAAACAAATATCACCACAGAGGCACAGAGAGATGCAAAAAAATACCATAGATGACCTGGATGGGAAATCAGGATAGATGTACATTTTGTTGAATTCGATCATTTCATTTTTATCATTGTTTGTTTTTTATCTCTGTGCCTCTGTGTCTCTGTGGTTATCTTCTATCTCTATGGTTAAACGGTCGGCGAATACCAAGCAGCATCGTAATCCAACGTTGTTTTAGATTTATCAACCATCAATTCACCCGATGCGCCTTTATACACTAAAAAAAACACCAGCGGCAGTGGCGCCGGACCACCTGTATTCCTTCCCACCCGATCGTAGGTCGAGCCGTGGCAGGGACAGGCGTAACCGGTGTCCACCATATTCACTGTGCATCCTAAATGTGTGCACACAGCTGTCTGAACCCTTACACGACCGTTCGACGTTTCGACAAAAATTTTCTGTTTCGGATCAAACACCTTTCCTTCACGGGCTAAAATTTCTTCCGGACGTCCCAAAGTGAACACGCTGGGGGGCGTTTTCATGGCGTTCGGATATAAAAAACCTAACATAGAGGCTCCGGTAAACTGGCAAGCCCCTAAGACGCATACGCCGGTTCCAATCAATGCTAGAAACGAACGTCGGGAAATGATCGGGTCTTGATCGTCCGGATCGACATTCAATGAGTTGCGATACTTCGGCATGGTTATTCCTCTTCCCGGAACAGCTGATATTTAACTTCTTCCATATCTTCAAATTGCCCTTGTTTCATGTAATAGAGATAGACCGCCATCCCGGCCAAGCCGCCTGCCAACGAACCGATGATCGTCCAAAATACCATCCTATCCTACCCACCGGAATGAATAATCCATCAAATCCATCGTTACCGCTTGCGTCGGGCATTTCTCCGCGCACAATCCGCACCGAATGCATAGATCTTCATCTTTTAACATCGCAGTGCCCATGTTGGCTAACTCTTCTTCAGTCATGGTCACCGATTCGACCCCGTAAAAATTATCCACTGCGGTCCGGATGCTGCCGTCGCCCACTTCTAAATTCAATTGGCTGATCGGAACCTGTTTTAAACAATTGCATGGGCATACATCGACGCACCCATTGCATTTGATGCATAGAGTGCCATCAAAAACCGGGTTCACATGGCATTGTAAACAGCGATTGGCTTGATAGTACGCTTCCAGCCCGGTGTAATTATTCTCTACCATGTTTTGATTATGAATCCGCACATCCGCTGGCTGCGAGGTGGGCAGCGCATAGCGGGTCCTGAGATACTCTTTATCGCGCATCGGCGACAGTTCGGTAAACTCGCCGGCAAACTCTTGATACGGCCGTGTCTCACGTAAATCCTCGTCGATCGCCCGTGCGGCTTCCTGCCCGTGCCGAATAGCCGTGATAAATAGCGACGGCCCGAACGCTACATCGCCGCCAGAATAAATCCCTTTCACTGATGTACGCCCGGTTTCCCGCTCGCATTTGATTATCCCGCGGTCCAGCACCAACTGATCTTTTTTATCCCATCCATTAAACAATGCCATATCTAGCGCTTGGCCAATGGCCAACGCGATGGTATCGCAGGGGATGACGTACTCGCTATCTGGAATGAATTGCGGACTGAACTTGCCGGTATGATCGAACAAGGAAGAGATTTTCTGTACTTTTAAACCCGTCACTTTGCCGTTGCTGTCCCGCTCGACCGATTTAGGACCCACACGATTGATAATGGTAATCCCTTCATCCATTCCATCCTCAATCTCGAACTCGTCGGCAGTTTGCTCGTCGCGCGCTTCCAAACACACCATGGTCACTTTTTTGGCGCCATTGCGCACAGACGTCCGCGCGACGTCAAACGCAACGTTTCCACCGCCTACAACCACGAGGTTCTCACCAATTTTCCACTGCTCTTCCACACACCGAACCCGGAGGTACTCGACGCCGCGGATGATATCGGGTGCCTCCGCTCCTGGGATCGGGAGCTCGCGCGATTTCCAAAGCCCAACGCCAATAAATACAGCATCGTACTGCGCTTGCAGTTCGGTTAGGGTGATGTCCCGGCCCACTTTGGTATTGTAGATCATCCGTGCGCCCAAATATTCAATCGCATAACACTCGTTGATCGCTACCTCATTCTTGAGACGATAAGTAGGAACGCCGTACACCAACATTCCGCCCGGCAGCTGCATCATCTCGTACACATCCACGGCATAGCCGAGGCGCAATAAATCGTGGGCGACGGTCAACGATGCGACGCCCGCTCCAATGCAGGCGACTTTCAAACCGTTCGGTTTGGGCTTGGTGGAACCGCGGGCATAACTCATCTCTAACGATTTAATGTGCGCTTCTTTGCTAAGCCCGAACCATTCATCCAAATACCTTTTTTGAGCGCGAATGGTCAGGGTTTTATCCACACGGTCCCGCCGGCATGAAATTTCACAAGGCGCACCGCAAATCATGCCGCAGATCGAAGCAAAGGGATTAGGTCCGCGGGCAATACGGTACCCTTCTAGGAGGTTACCGGCATGCAAAGCCAACATATAGCCGCGGCCATCGGTTTTAACCGGACAGCCATCCCGGCAGTCGATCTGACGCAAATAGTAATCGAGATCAGGGATCACTACGTCATAGAGCTGCTGATAGACATGGGCCAGCTCTTCATCGGCCACGGTTACCTCCTTAAGAATCAATGAATCTGAGGTTGAAATCTACCAAAGCAAAGAGATTTTTGAAAGGATGGTATTAGGAAATTATTTAAACAGGACCAAGACATCCAGGACAAACA
>JAGVLX010000010.1 GCA_020054065.1 Parachlamydiales bacterium
AATTAACAATCTCTCCGCCTTTGCTGAAGCCGATCATTTTAACATAATCAGACTTTCCACTCATAGTCATTTGAAGACCTTCATCACGGGCTTCAATAGTTTTTTGAACGACATCGGTTTTAATACCTAACTTCATAGCTCCCACTTCTAAAAGATCGTTTAAAAGGCCATGCGTTGGATTATATGCTAACAGCACACCTGTCTGCTCTAATTGATAAATTTTATATGCTTGTTTTATTGCTTCATCACGTGAACATAACATTCCATTGCTATATGTTACAAAGGGACGCGTGCTTATAAACTCCCCAATTTGAATGAGGTGAGGTTTGTAGTTTTCGTATTCGCAGCCACCAAGCTTGGTGCAGGTAAAGCCAATACCTTGTCTGAGGCCAGGTACAATATTTAGGTGATGATTGACAAATCCGACCGAACCCGCCACGTATGACACGATCTTGGCCGCAGTCTTCGTGACTGGATTATTGATCATTGAAAATTCTTTCAGCCCATAAAGGTCGATGTGCGTGAGAGGACTATTGAGGACATAGGCGTAGAGGTTGGGGCCGGCGTCGTAGCCAAGCGGATCCTTAGTGAGCCATCGGCCTTGCTCTGGACGATAGTAACGGCGGCCGAAGTATATAAGGCCGGTTTCTGGATCAAAACGCTTACTCGCGAAACGATAGGGGTTGAGCGATGTTTCTTGCTCAATCCCATACCAATCATAAATTTTCTCCTCACCAAACGCCGTATAACGGCACACCTCTATGATGTCTCCGTTATACGTATCCTTCAACACCCTCACATTCCCATTATGATCATGAATAGGCACATACGATTCATTGCCAAGCTCAACAACGACCGCTCCACCAATCTCCGCTCCGGCTGCTATGCCTAATACACGATATTCGACAGCTTTCCCCTCCCGATAACACCCACTCTCATTCTGCCCTTGATACACATAACGGTCATATCCCGTTTCTACCCACTCCCCTTGACGATTCTTCTCATACACTCGTTTTGAAAGGCGCCGATTAAACGCATCATACTCGTAACTGATACGATGCACTCCATCCTCCACTTTGATCAGCCGGTCCAAAGCATCGTAATCATACAAAAGCCGCTTCCCAACCGCATACTCCGCTTTCAAATTCCCATTCACATCATAATCAAACCGATTCAACCCATCCCGGACGACCTGATTCAATTCATTAATGACATAAGCCTCGTCATCCTTTTTAATCCGGTTATTTAATGAATCGTTTTGATAGGCATGCGTGAAGCCCCCTTTTTCTGAATGGAGCTGATTCAACAGATCATATCCATACTGGTGAGTGATCTTGCCAAGATGGTCCTCAAGGTCATATCCGATTAAATTTCCTACCGCATCGTAGGTGATATTGCGCTGCGCATAATCAAACGCTTCCACACTTCGATGTCTGCCCAATCCATCGTACGCTACCCGAATGATTCCGCACTCTCCAGCCATATCCGTAAACAACACCCGCCCAGCCAAATCAAACTCCACATACTGGGTCTTATGCTTAAAACGCGGATGCACTCGCTCAATCTCACGCATATTCAACGCATCGTAACTATATTTGACCTCCGAATCATCGGGCAAAATCACCTTGATAGGCCTGCCCATCCGGTCGTAGCGATAGTGCACATCCAGCCCATTGGCCAGCATCTCACGCAAGATATGATGCTGCTCATCATAAAAACGGAGCGTCGAGTGATTGTGAATATGGTCTTCTATCTCAACAAGATCACTTTTCTGATCGTACCGATACACATAATAAAACGACCGGTTCGAGGCATAAAACCGCTCCAAACGCCCCAACGCATCATATTGATGCCGAATCTCCACTCCGTCGGATTTGATAATTGCTTCCTTCTCGCCAAACAAATTGTAACGGGTTCGCGTCGTTTTTTGATGGGGGGTTCCGACCGCTTCATGCAACGCAATCACTTGATTGATGGTGTTGTATTCCCATTGTGTGACGATGGTACGTTGCTTCTCCAACCCGGCATACACATCTTCTTCAGTTTGCGTTTTATTACCGGCCTGATCGTACGATAGCCTCCGCTCACTCAAGATTTCTCCTAGGCTATTTTGCTTATATAGACGCACCAATGCTCCACGGGCATTGTATTCGCTGCAGGTCTTAATCCCTGACGGATCAACTAGCTCAGTCCGAAGCACCCGCTGACCATAAGCATTGCGAAACTCTTGATCAAACACCGCATAGGTGGTATTGCCTAGCGGATCGGTCGTTTTAATGACCCGCTTGCAAAAATCGTACTCGGTGTAACTGGTCGAGGGCATGTTGCTGGGGTATTGCGTCACCTGGGTCCGGTTGCCATCCGCGTCATAGGCGTATTGCACTTTCTTCAAAACTTTGCCGGAAGAGTCCTCCGTGCGCTCTTCAATCACCCTATTCAATAAATCGTACTCCACGCATTGACAGGCGACCTCTTCAGGAAGTTCCCCATACCATTCCTTTACCACGATCTGCCTGCCTAGCGCATCGTAGGCATACTCTTTATGGCTCGTTCCCTGTGTGACGGATGCTAGCCGGCCTCGCGCATTATAGGTATAGGTGGTCATCAAACCGGTGTGATCCACTTCCGATAGCAGATGAAAGGCGTTGTAGGTCTTGCGCGCCGAAAGCAACAGCTCCCCTTGTGGAGAATACGTTTCTTGCTTGATGATCCGATCCTGATAGTCATATTCGTATCGGATGACACTCCCATTTTTGGCCGTAGATTTTTTGAGTGTTCCATTTAAATTATACTCAAATTGTTCGAGCGTTCCATCGGGATAGAGAATGGAGGTGGGTTTGCCAAACAAGTTGTACGATCTCTTCACTTCGTGCCCTAAAGGATCGGTTTCGGAGGTGCATTGATCAAGAGGGTTGTATTTTTTTACGATTGTTCCCGCAGCCAGTTTGCCGGCCGCATCAGCGATTTCTGGCAATGTGATGCGCGTGATTCTGCCAAATTCATCGTAATCATACCTGGTTTCGTTTCCATAGGAATCTATCTCGGAAGTTTTTTGGTTTAGATAATTGTATTTATTCTGAATGATTTGATGATTGCCGTGCTGATCCTTACGCGCCGCTTGCACCAGGCGGTTGCTGAAATCGTACGTATTTTCAATCCAGTGATCTCCACGTGGGCTGGTTTCTAAGAGGAGATTTTTGTTTTCATCGTATTGGCGGGTGATTACTTCGCCAAACGCATTGGTTTCGGCAATCACATTGCCTTTTAAATCGTATTCCCACGTCAGAGAATAACGCAATTGGTTATCCGCGTCGTAATGGTCTTGCCGAATCAAACGCCCTTCTTTCGAATAATGGTAGACGTGTTTTTCGATGAGTTGTTCCGCTTCACCTGCTTTGAATCCGAATTTTTCAACGATCAGCGGTAATCCATGTGCAGGAGCATCGAGTTTTGGCGTAATTCGCGTGATAAAGCCGCATGTGATCCCCGTGCTATTATAGCGATCGCCGGTTGATCCATCGTCGCTGATGGTTTCAATCAAAAGACCGTTGGCATTGTAGGTGTAATGTTCTCGATGTTTAATCATCGAATCTTCGTACGTGTATTTTGCTGTCGGCAAATTCGTGTCAGGCAGATAGATCCAAGCTATTTTGCGGTTTCCTTCTTGTTGCGTTGCCACTAAGTTTGGAATTTTTCCCGAACTGCAAAAGTTGTTCCGAACAATTCGACAGTCAGCACCATTTGAGATGGGAATTCCATCCTTATCGAGTGCGATGGGCTTGCTCGTCCCACTCAAATTGCCATAAAGACGGGTTTCAATCACATTGCCTGGTCGATCATATTGATTCACTTTTCCATACAAACATACCCCTTTATCATCCGATAAGGTCCGGCAGAGTAGGTTGTGAGATTGGTCATCCTTCCCCCACACGAGTTTTTCGATGGAGTACACGGCGTAGTTTTTTTCATGATTGCCGCTGTAACGGGTAATCGAAACGAGACGATGTTCTTTATCGTAAGCATACGTGATTTTATGCCCATACGCATCGATCGCATCGGTCGAACCGGCAATGCCATCTTTAGGTTTTTCAAAGTAGTGATAAAAGTATTTATGCGTAACGATCGGACGGTCATCCCAACCTACTGGAGCCTTCTGTAACATTACACGGTGAGTGGAACCATGGTCTTTGCACAGGCTAACGATGGTGCCGTCAACATCGTTCACCCCTTCTTTATAGTATTGGGTCATGAGATAACGTTGTTTGGGATAACTTTTTTTGATGATGCGCGGCAGGAAATCGTTACGGAATAGTTCATATTCATAACTCACATCGGGAAGTTCAGGACGTACGACATGGCTGATTAAATACTCAGTCTTACCTCCATAGTCAAATCCTTGAAACTTGACAAAGACAGTCTGTCCATTGATTCCATGAATTTTACGGCTCGGGTTTTGCTCAAATAACTTTCTAGAGAGATATTCATGGCGTATCTCGTCTTTCAATACGCCTGCTTTATCAAGCATAAAGACGCGCTCTGGCCGGATTCGTCCATCAAATTCTTTATCCTCAAAATAGGTGTGATGGACCTCTGTTCCATTCGGTTTGTAGCGGTTCGCTAAAAGATGAGGTCCATAGAGATTTGAAAATTTCATCATTTCGCCTGAACCACATGTAACGATAGGTTCGTCTGCGACTCCAAGACTTGCAGGGTGATAGATATGCATGTTGCGCAGATTACTCGTTCCGCAATTCAATTCACCGCCCGTATTCGTGTATCCAACATTAGTGGATCGCATCGTTTCAAAATTGTAATGAAACTGTTGGTTGCTCTCGAATCGCTGATGCAAATGGTGCGAAGATTGAAATTGATCAGTATTTAACATGATGAAAGCATAAAAATCTTTTTCGGTCTTTTTATGTGGCTCATCCCAAAAGTTGATATATCCAGCATGATTGTGACGCCAGTTGTCATGCATGGTGCCACCGTTGCTGCAGTAGCTGCGGCTGAAGGTGAGAGGCTCGGAACCAGGGACAACCAGGTCGACTTCGTGATCGAGGTATGATCCTGTAATCACACTGACCGATCCATTCACGATGCCCGAAGGTTCACCATTTGTGTCTGCAAGCGGAACACTTTGATTGGATTCGTTGGCAATGACGCTGGAAAAAAATAAAACAAAGGCAAGAAGCACCCGTAAGATCATAAGTCACCCCTCCGTCTCAAGTAAAAGGGCGCAGTTTTACTCAAAAAAATGCTTGGATGCAAGGATTTATTTCATTTTTGTATCGATTTTTATCGAGTAAAAATCGGTTTGGGCGTATAATCAAACCATTTATTTAATTTTGAGACATATGATTTGGGTATTTGTTCTTTACGCGTTATTTGCAAGTGTCTTTACGTTAGCCAAGGCCGCTCTGACGTACACCTCTCCCCTATTTCTCGTGGGGTCACGGATGATGGCAGCAGGGGTGTTGATGCTGGGCTATCAGTGGATCTTCCATCGCGAGAATTTTGTCATCCCTAAACACTCAATTTGGCGCTTATTGCGTTTAGCCGCGTTTAACATCTACCTCACCAATGCGTTTGAGTTCTGGGGATTGAAGTACTTAACATCGTTCAAAACCTGCTTTATCTATAGCTTATCCCCCTTCCTATCAGCTTTGTTCTCCTACTGGATTTTTTCCGAGAATATGACCTGGAAAAAGTGGCTAGGGATGCTGGTTGGATTTATCGGATTTATTCCCATCATGTTAAATGAGTCTGCCAAAGAGGAACAAACCGGCAGCCTTCTCTTCCTATCCTGGGCAGAGATCTCCGTCATTATGGCGGCGATCTGCAGTGTCTATGGCTGGATTTTGCTCCGTCAGTTAGTGAAAGACGATGGTTACTCCCCATTTATGGCCAATGGCCTAAGTATGCTACTAGGCGGGGGGATGGCGATGTTCCATTCTGGATTGGTGGAGACGTGGGATCCCATTCCGGTCACGGAGTTTCTTCCGTTTATCAAGTATACGCTCTTGTTGATGATCGTCTCTAACTTGATGGCCTATAACCTCTATGGAATGTTGCTGAAGAAGTATACGGCTACCTTTATGTCGTTTGCCGGGTTCACAACCCCTTTGTTTACCGCTTTATTTGGCTGGTTGTTCTTAGGGGAAACTGTTGGCTTAGCCTTCTACGAATCTGCCGTGATCGTATTCCTTGGATTAGTCTTATTCCATCAGGAGGAGCTCAAACAGGGCTACCGTGCGCAGCCAGGTCCGCCAGAGCCGCTAGAGCAGCCAAATCCCGAACTTCCTGGATTACAAAGCAAAGAAGTTTGAGCATCTTGCGCTAAACCCATTACTCTTGTATAACAATGGCCAAGGATCTTTTACCGTAATGGACTTATGGCCGTCGTTTCTGCAGAACCTTCCACTCAGTTTTACTCAGACCGCTGCACCAGCTATAACACATTGGGAACGATCATTGACCGCTTCGTGCAACAGTTTGAAGAGATCATCCAAAGTTACGTACGCTTTCATTTGGCGGCCTGGACGATTTTAGGGCTTGAACTGTTAGCCATTATTCTGTTCTCCACGTTTTTGCTCCACTCCGCCTGGCTAGCTGGCACGGTGGCACTATTCTTTTTGACTCTTTTCTCTTACTTTATGCTGCGAGTGTATTTTCAGGCGCAAAAACCGGAGCAGTTTTTGGAATTGCGGGAAGAGTACCTGGCTGAGTGCAAAAAGAATTTGCGGTTTCAAGAAGGGATCGCGGAACATCATACAGCGTTAGCCAGCGCATGCGGCAAACTGGCCTCAGCCTTGCAAGGGAAAGAGGCTACCTACTATAAGCCGCCGGCGTTGTTTCAGTTTATGAACCGCTGGATTGAAAAATTCAGCGCTTGGTGGCACTGGCACGATTTTCATAAGCTGAAAGAACTGTTGCTAATGGCATCCGTCGAAGAGCATATCAAGCTGGTGCGATGTTCTCCGACTAGCTTAGAGCTGCACGCCGCTTTAGCCAACGCGTATGTGATGTTGTCAGCGCTTTATCTTTCCGCAGCGAAGTTGGAGAGCGAAAACCGTCCGTATACGCCCTCATCGGGATTTATTGAGTTAATGCGCAACCGATTCCGAAAAGCAGCCGAGCGGGCTATCGAGGAGTTTAAAATATTAAACGAGTATGCTCCGCAAGATCCGTGGGTACATTCCCAGTTAGCCTATAGTTACCGCGATTTACAGATGCCGCAAGAAGAGATCAAGGAATATGAAACGATTATGCAGTTGCGGCCTGATGACAAAGATACGTTCTATAAATTGGGTGTGCTGTACTTCGAACAAGGGCTGAATGCTAAGGGGTTGGCCGTCTACGAAGGGTTGAAAAAGGCGCATTATCAAAAAGCGGATCAGCTGATTCATTATTACGGCGCCTATAAAGAATTGGATAGCTAAGACAGGACATTCAGGACGTTCACGACCAGATTCGTGGTCGCGTTTCTCCTGAATGTCCTGTTTGTCCCGTCTCGTTAACTTAAGGTGAGTAGTTTGGCGACTTTGGCAGCGGCGTAGGTAAAGATAAAGTCTGCACCCGCGCGCCGGATAGATAATAAACTCTCCAAAAAAGCGCGGTTTTCATCGATCCATCCCCGCTCCGCCGCTGCTTTTAACATGGCGTATTCTCCGCTCACTTGATAGCCGCCGATCGGCAGGTGGGTTTGCGCACGTACCTTGGCAATGATGTCTAAATACAACATGGCTGGTTTGATCAAAAGCATGTCGGCTCCTTCCTCTTCATCCAGGTTGCATTCCAACAATGCCTCCCGGCTATTGGCAGGATTCATTTGATATGTTTTTTTATCGCCAAATTTGGGTGCAGAAGAGAGGGCGTCCCGGAACGGCCCATACAACGATGAAGCATATTTTGCCGCATAAGACAAGATGTTGACCTCGCTGAATCCATTGGCATCTAAAGCGTGGCGGATGTGGGCCACCCGTCCGTCCATCATGTCGCTGGGGGCAATCACATCGGCGCCGAATTCTGCAGCCAGCACTGACATTTGAGCTAACACATCGAGCGTATTATCATTGGTAATCCTGCCTGAAGCGTCCACCAATCCGTCATGGCCATGATCGGTAAAGGGATCTAAGGCAACATCCACCATGACGCACATATCCGGCACTTCTTGCTTAATAGCCTTGATGGTCTTATATAGCAAGGCATTCGGATTTAGGGATTCCGATCCTTTGGCGTCTTTCTTCTCGGCCGCTATCACGGGAAACAGATCGATTGCGCGAATGCCCAATGCATAGAGTTGTATCACTTCCTTAAGCAGCAAATCGAGCGAATAACGAAACACATCCGGCATGCTTGAAATGGGGATTTGTTGATTAGTGCCCTCCACAATGAATAGCGGAGCCACCAGCTGGCTGGGACGTAGGAAGGTTTCCTGAACCAGATCGCGAATGGCGACGGTCTTGCGGTTGCGGCGCGGACGTTTGATCAGGTAAGGGGTTGGCGAAAGAGTGGGTTTTAGGAGTTCTGGCATACAATTCCTTTAGGTTCAACGTTTTTTGAAAAAATCATCAATATGATAGAGTAAGCTTGTGTCGCATGAATGCATCATAAAGGAGATATAATAAAATGAATATTCCCCCCAACGATAATTTTGTATTTAAAGCTCCTGCTCCCATCACCGATCGCGCCAAGTTAGCTAAACTTAAACGAAAGGACTATGAAGAGCGATCGCAACGTTTGTTTGAGTCATTAGGACTAACGCTCTCAAAAACGCCACAAAAAACGGTCAAACGCAAACAAATCACCCCGCCCACACCCGCCGTCAATTTAACCGCTCTAGAAGAAATGCAGCTGGAAATTGCCAAAAAATATAAAGGCAAAAGACCGCCGGGGTTTAAATAGTTCTCACAACCGTGCGGAGAAATGTTTCACATTTATCCAGCTGCTCAAGCGATACAAATTCGTTGGCTTTATGGGCCTCCGTAATGCTTCCTGGACCGCACACAATTGTCGGAATGGCTGCTTTTTGAAAAAAGCCGGCTTCCGTTGCATAAGAGACCTTCTTTATTTTATCCTCCTTCCCGAGTATTTCCCCCCATTCTATCTCTTCTGAAGTTTGAAAAGCAGGAATAGAATTCATCGGCTCTATCTCAATTGAAGCCTCTACCGATTCTTTTTGCATTTCTGGAATCAGATACGTATTGACATAATCCTTTATAGCTTTAGAGATTTGATCCGGATTGTCATGCGGCAAATTGCGAAATTCAAACAGAAACTCAAGCGAAGCGGGGATCGTATTCATGGCAATGCCGCCTGAAACCATTGTGCTCGTCAAGGTTGTATAGGGCACATCATAGAGATGATCCTGAAATCCTTTCTCTTTAAATTGTTCCGCTAAACCTCTCAACCAACAAATTAATTTCGCCCCATGTTCTATGGCGTTGCAGCCTTTAGGGGTAAGAGAGGAGTGGGCGGCATGCCCATTGATGCAACATCTAAAACTGTTGATTCCTTTATGCGCGACCACCGGCACCATTTCGGTTGGCTCACCTACAATACAGGTTGTGGGTTGAATGCCTTTTTGTTGAAAATCTGCAATCAGTAAAGGCACCCCTAAGCACCCTACTTCTTCATCATAGGAGAAGGCTACATGCACAGGGTGTTTCCGTGGTTTGGCTTGAAATTCGGGAAGTAAAGCCAGGACGACAGCCAGAAAACCCTTCATATCGCAAGCGCCTCTGCCGTAGATGCGATTCTCTTTCTTTATCGCGCAAAATGGATGACTCTCCCACACCTGGCCCGAAACCGGAACCACGTCGGTATGTCCTGAAAGGATTAAACCCCCATTTGTGGAACCATTGGATGCCGGGAGTGAGGCAAATAGATTGGCTTTTGTGTTTGTGGGATCATAGGTAAGGGTAAAGGGAATGTGGAGATGATCAAGCCAATTTCCCACACAGTCGATGAGAGGCAAATTGGAATTGCTAGAGGTTGTATCAAAAGCGATAAGCTGAGTAAGCCATGCTTCTTTGTCCATCGTATTCATTGTACTTCCTTAAAAGACCTCCCGACAAAGGGAGGTTGTATTTTATATTTTTATGTATAATACCCTATTTGTGTTATCTGTGTCCTCACCCCAGCCTATCACTTGAGACATTTGCATGTTTTTTGCAATCTGGGCCATTGGAGAGTCGTAGCGAGTACGCATCACCAAATTCAAGTCCAAAGCTTGCGCTCTTTCAAAAAGACATTTTGTAATTTTTGTTGCGATGCCTCGGTTTCGCACGGCTGCATCCACCATGATTTCAGATAGATAAAATACCCTTTGGGTCTTTTCGGCTGTCTTTTTTATTCTATCAACAACTTTTCCCTTCATTTCTGAAGAGTTGTATTTAGCTTGCAATTCTTCAGTGGTACACGCATACCCCCATCCCGCTGCTAAGACTTCTCCACTTTCATCTTCAAATGTTACGAGGGTGCCTTCTGGTTTTGTGATTTCTTTGGCAATATAATCCACAGTTTCTTCTTCTGGGTAAGCTATTTTTAGGGGTTGACTGCAGGTTGTGCAATTTGTTAGCTCCGCCTGCTGCCGCCCAAAATAGTGCCCCTGTTGACAAACTTTGTATTCATTCCAGGGAAGATCTGCAAATGCATTTGCATACAATCGTGCGATTTTCCCTAATTTATCGTTTTTAGGCGATTGAGTATAGCAGACCTGCTGCAGCGGTACCTGCTGCAACATCGGTTTTTGTATTGATTCATTCATGTTAATTCTCCTTATTTATTCATGTTAAAATGGTGAGCTTAGCTATATGCCTGCTCTTGTTTTTGCGTTCTGAGATAAACTTCGGCCGTTAAGTATCCCATCAACGAAAGTAAAATGGTTGCAACTTCTTTAGGAAAGCCAATTGGATAAATCCTAAAGAGGAAAAAACCACACGCTCCCAAGGCCATCGACAATCCGGCCGAAAGCTTATTTCCCTCTCTTTTGTAGAGAGCAAACGCGACGGGAATGAACATGCAGCTAACGGAAAGATCAAAGCTTTGAATCAGCAGATCGACAATGTTGTCGAAGAAGAAGGCGAAAAAGATGGCCGCAATGGAAATGGCCGCCGTCAGCGCTTGAACGCCTTTTACATTTTTCTTCGAAAGCAAAGTAAAGTCATTGGATAGATTCGAGCTAATGGCGTTGATCAACGATGTCGCTGTGGATACGATGGCAGCCAATACAGCACATCCGACAAAAGCCGACAGAGTCGGGTTTGTCAACTGCTCAATAGCAACCATTAACACGCTTGAGCCTTTTGGAATCACTATTTCTGAACTCTTTGCTACGATTCCGATAAAAATCGGAACAAAACCGATGACAGCCGTGCCGATTCCTGACCAAAAAGAGGCCTTGGAAACAACACGAGGTGAATTGCCGGCAAAACAGCGCTGCCCCATATCTTGCTCGATCACCATAAAGAGCAAGGGCATAAGCAGCCATCCATACAGCTTATCGTAAGGGAAAGATAACTCTCCTAACGCTCCCACGGCTGGAAAAAAGGGGTATCCTTCATATTGCATAAAGGCAAAACAGAAGAGGAATACGCCTCCAAAGAACGCTGCCTGAACTAAGTCGGTCGAAATAACGGCTTTTAATCCGCCCTGGACGGTATATAAAATGACAATCGCCCAAAATAAGATGAATAGCGGCATGCTCGTCATTCCGATACTCGTCAAAAACTTACTGGAAGCAATGATTTGCGCAACCAGCACCATAAATAGGGAGATCACCGATAGCAAAGAAGCTGCTTGCTTCAAACGTTTGGAGCCGTAGGCTACTTCAAAAATCTGAGCCACGGTGGAGACATCAAATTCGGCTAGTTTGCGGCCGACTCCCATTCCCAACAACATCAAGCCTAGGGCTGCTCCCAAAGGATACAGGAAAACCGTCCACCCGTAGCGGTACGCTTCGTCGGCGGCGCCGAGAACAAGGCCTCCTCCGACTTGCGTGGCCAAAAACGTCATCATCAAGGGAAAAAACGTAACGTTTTTTCCCGCTAAAAAATAATCATTGTTGGTGTTGACAGACTTGGAGGAGCGTTTTCCAATGATCCAATAAAATATCTGCAGACCAAATAGTAAAAAGATAAACGTATAAATATTCATAACGATTCCTAAATTTAAATTGTGAATGACAATAGTACGCAGACACACAACGAAAGTTGGGTTTAGCAACAACCAGAACGAACCTGTGATGGTTTTTCAGGTTTTTTCAAATGTGTGTAGTAAAAAGGTGGCGAAAGATCGCCTAAAAATTAGGAATGATGATGATGGAAATGATGAACAGAAGAAATGAATGCAAAATTAGCTTGTGGGCTATTTGAGGGGCATTTTTTAAGATATTTTGTCTTCATAGTTTCACCATTTGGTTTGTGATGGTGACTTAATTATAGTGGATTGAATTATTTATTGTCAAAAAAAATGTGTTTGCAGAGCGGTGTAGAGGTGGTTTACAGGACAATTTTTTGAGGTTCTGTGGTTAATATCAAGGATTTTTGTCGTGGATGTCCTGTTTGTTGTGGATGTCCTGTTTTGTTGTGATAGAAATTCGTTTAATTGATTTTTAATTAAAGTAACGTTATATTTAATTAAAATTTAAAAGGATTAAAACCAATGCCATTATTTAAACTTCCTTCATTTGGTGATATTAAACAGGCTTTTACCACACAAGATGGATTAATCAACACCGACAAACGGTGTGAAAATCTGTTGGTGATCAGTTCTGTGGCAAGTGCGGTGGTATTGTTTGAAAAATGTGTTCTGGCAGTCTGCAACAAGCAAACCATCCAGGCGAATCGCTATTACCAGCATATTCAAAGCCGAAGTGCCATGCATTGTCTGCTTCTGTGCGTGCCTGTGGTGGGTAATCTTACGGTGTGGATTTATCGGGATATTATTCAACATCTTTCTAGCGATATTGTGCGTGCGGATAAAAATTGTGACCGTTATCCCGTGATTAGCACGATTTCAAATTGCGCGGATCTTGTTTTAAAATTGCTTTACAGTCCCCTTACACCAACTTCTTTCGAACGTTACATCACCCACATTCAGAACAAAAGCATTGGACGTTGTGCAATTTTGTTAATCCCAGTTATTGGCAACGTGATCGTCTGGCTGCAAGATCGTGCCAAAGAAAAAGCACAAATTGCAAAGCATATACAAGAATTTACCGAGAGAGAAGATTACTACAGAACTTTGCAGCGCACTTTTAAACACCATATCGATCATCCAGAGTATATGCTTTCACTCACAGACGGAAGAAAGGTTCCTGCAAACGAAAAGATGGAAGTGATTTGGGATATATGTAAAGCGCATTTTTTCTGTAATCATCGATTCGACGCTAGAATAAGAGGCAACCAGCTTGTCATAAATTCTTATGAACGACAGCAAAAATATGAAGAAAATTTAACCAAAATGCGGAAAGTTGTTTATCAAAAACGATTAGAAGCTTTAGCTGCAGAGAATAAGCTACCCGAAGAAGCATTAAACCGTTTGAAGAAATATAACAACGCGCATTTTAAGCAATTTGCCGCAGATGCATTGAATAGTACATTGGATACCACCAAATACTTGTGGGAAACTCATCTTAAACAAAAACTAGCTACTCTAAACAGCGATCACCCGGATCGCCTTGAATTCCAAATGATTCTCGACACCTGGAATGCTAAGGTAAAGGGTTTACTCGATAAGGGTGAAGAAATCATACGTCGATTAGAGGCGGAACTCGCAAACATCCCGCAGGTTTAACGCAAAAAGTCGATCACCACTTGAGCGAATTCGCGGGGCTTTTCTACATTTGGCATATGCCCTATCCTTTCGAAGACATGAAGTTTACTGCCCGGAATTCCTTCCTGCAGTTCATGACTGTTTGAAAGGGGTGCGATGAGATCTTCATCGCCGCCGATAATCAAAGTGGGCACTTTAATTTGTTTATACCAATGGGTTGCATCGTGTTTGATGAGGGCGTTAGCTTGCTCTTTTTGCCCTTCGTATGTCTGGGGCTTAGGATTCTCCATGGTTTCTTTAATGCAATCGATGACATTTTGTTTATTCGAAAGAAAAGTGTTCGAATAGAGCCAGGGAAGGATCCCTTGCGCCATGCGTTCGAGTTTTACCCCATCCAAGCGCAATCCTAGAAAGAACTCAAAATTCATTAGGGTGATGGGGCTAAATTTGACGGAGGTATTGGCAGCGACAATTTTCTTCAGCTTTTGGGGAATATCGAACGCTGTGCGCAGGGCGATGGCGCCACCCATAGAGTGGCCCACTAGATAAGCTTGTGGGAGTTTAAGCGCGTCGATAAAAGCAGCGGTATCTTGCGCCATCAGTTCGACCGAATTGGAAACATCAGGACTTTCGGTATAGCCCGCGCCGCGATTATCAAAGGCGATCACTTCAAAGTGGTTCGCAAGATGTGGAGCGACATCATTCCATAGCGTATGATCGCAGCAATATCCGCTAATCAGAATTAACGGCTCACCGCTCCCCGATTTTTCATAATGGATGTTAATGCCATTAGCCGTTACGGTAGGCATAGGGAATTACTTTTTAAGCAGCTTATCTAAAGAAGTTTTAACTTCTTTGATCTCGTTCTTAAATTTATTCGCAATATCGTAAGTGGAGTCATTTTGCTCCAGATCGTTCAGCCGCCCTAGGAAGTGGGTGATCAGACTAAGAACGCCTTGCGGATCGGCCAAGAATTGAAAATCATTCCCATCAATGCGGCGCATGCGGGAGAGGAACACTGGGGTCACCGGATGGTACATCGTATCGGAGGTGATGGCGCTCAAATATTCGCCACGTTCAGAAACATCTTTGGCGACCCGTGTTTTCACGCTGAACTCTTCAAAGAACTCTTTAATGGCGGGGCTAGGCTTATTGCCGGTTGCTTTTAAGTCTCCAAGCAAGAGCGCATTTAAAAACTGGGTGGCTGACTCGCTGTTGGAAGAGGTTCCTGCCAGGATGGCATTTTGCAAGTCGCGAAAGGTGGCACGTGAAATCGGCATGGCCAAAATGCGTTGAAACGTCGTTTTAAGAATCGCCAATCTACTGTCATCGATCATAAACATGCCTCCGGTTGTAAATCTTACATTAGGGTAACTCCTGAGTTTTAATCAATCTTCCTGGCTACAAGTGGGTAGGTTCTACGATAAAATTCAGTCATTTGCTGTTGAATCTGAGCTCCATGCGAAAAAATCTGCGGGCAGGGTGGCAGACTGTTAAGGAATTGACGGCCATAGGGTTGGGAAATCAAACGGGAATCTAAGCACACGACGCAGCCGCGGTCGCTTTTATTGCGGATTAGCCGCCCGAACCCTTGTTTGAATTTGACAATTGCTTGCGGCAGGGAGTATTCCCAAAATGGATCGCCGCCCCGTGCGGCAATCGCTTCAGAACGCGCCTGGATGATGGGTTCTCCGGGTGATTTAAACGGGAGCTTGGCGATGATCACACAGCGCAAGGCATCTCCGACGACATCGACCCCTTCCCAGAACGAGTCGGTACCGAATAAAACAGACCGGTCGGTGGTTTTGAATTTATTAAGTAAAATTTGCCGTTGTTCGCTCCCTTGTTTGAGAACGTGGTAACGCGACTGTTGGAGTTTTTCGATGAGCTCAGTGTAACACGCTTGCAGCATCGAATAAGAAGTGAACAAAACAAAGGCATTCCCGCGGCTGGCTTGCAAAGCGTTCCAAATTTGATATGCCGCAGATTGGTTAAAATCAAGATGCGTGGGTTTGGGAATATCGGTCGGCACAAGCAGCAACGCCTGCTTTTGAAAGTTAAAGGGGGATTCGTAAATATGTTCGGTCATGGAACGTGCGCGCAAATTAGGATGGTCTAGACCTAACCGGGTGCGAATAAAGTCAAAACGTCCATCGGCAGCCAATGTCGCGCTGCATAGAATCACCGTTTTGAACGGATTGAATAACGCCTCCACCAAATGTTCTGAAACATCCAGGCTGGCATCGATCAACTCGGTGTTTTGCCCTTTGGTCCGTTTTTGCGACTCGAGCCAGCGGACCAGATTAGGCGATTCGTAACCGGTCAGGAGCCGGCTTAGCACTTGGCAGAAGCCGCTCAAACGGGCACTCAACGCTAAAATTTCCTTGCGGACGCTGCGCGTCAACTCATCAAGCTTTTCATTCTTCAGATCGTGTAGTTCCTTATCAATGGCAGCAATTTCGAGCGAATAGCGTGTGCACGCATCGATAAATCGCTGGACACTCGGAATGACAAACATTTGCCATTCTTTGTCTTGGTAATGATCTTTGCGCAGGCGCAGTTTATGCTCGTCCAAATCAGCCACTCGCTGCTGTTTACTGTGCATGTAGTCGGTCATGGCTTGAAAGCTATCGACAAGGTGCTGCATCACGTCTCGGCGCAATCCCGGTATATCGATCGATAAGCGTCCGATGATGCGGGAGATCGCATCATCCTTCATTTCTTTGCCATAGGCGTTGAAAAGAATCGTTTTAAGAAATTGGAGTTTTCCGATCGCCTTCCCTTGCTTTTCCGCCGCGAGCCGCCCCAGCACATGCATCACCTGCAAATTGGAAACCCGGTCGGCAAAGAAATCGGTCGCGACATCTTCAATGTTGTGCGCTTCATCAATAATCACACGGTCGAAGGGGGGCAAAATTCCTGCATCTTCTTCGCCCGTCATTTTCAAGGCCAAATCTGCGAACAGTAGATGGTGGTTGACAATCAAGATTTGCGCATCTTCAGCCGCTTCGCGCGCTTTAATAAAAAAGCACTGATTGTAAAACGGGCACTGTTTGCCAGTGCACACATCCGACTCGGCATTCACTTTTTCCCAGACCGTCGATTCTGGCGAAAATCCTAAATCGGAACGGGAACCATCTTTGGTCGCACCAGCCCAAGCGGCAATCCGCTGGATCACTGGCGTATCCTCCGACGGGATTAAATTGCATTCGGTTTTGGCATCTTCCAACTTACGCAGGCACACATAGTTGTTCATGCCTTTCACTAATACCGCTTTCACTTCAGCGTTTAGCAGTTGGGAAACGAGAGGAATGTCTTTATGGATGAGCTGTTCTTGCAGATTGATGGTGTTGGTGGAGATCACCGTGCGTTCCCGCGTTTGGGCAGCCCACAGAATCGCCGGGATGAGATACGCCATGCTTTTGCCCGTGCCGGTGCCGGCTTCAATCAAAGCAATGGAGTTGGTGTTATAAGCCGCGCACACATTTTCCAGCATCTGCTGCTGCTGGATACGCGGCTCATATCCCTTTAGAATGGAGCTTAAAGGCCCGTCAGGCAGGAGAAATTTGACGATCTGAGACGTGTTCAGCACAGCATCATCCTGCTTTGACGATAAAATGGGGATTATTCAGCTTCGAGCAGATCCAAGAAGGCTTTCAACTTCTTAGAACGGGTGGGGTGGCGCATTTTGCGCAACGCCTTCGCTTCAATCTGACGGATACGCTCGCGGGTGACATTAAACTCCACACCCACCTCTTCGAGGGTTTTGGGTTTGCCGTCCAGCAAGCCAAAACGTTGGATCAACACTTTGCGCTCCCGTTCGGTCAACGTCGCCAGCACCTCGTTCATCTTGTCTTTCAAGATCGAATAGCCGGTCGCTTCGGCGGGAGAGTCGGCTCCGGTATCTTCCAAAAAGTCTCCGAACTGGCTTTCGCCTCCATCCCCTACCTCAGCTTGCAGCGAGATCGGGTGTTGCGCGATTTTGTAGATTTCCCGCACCCGTTCAGCGGTGATACCGAGTTCATTGGCGAGCTCTTCTGGCGTGGGTTCCCGTCCAGTTTCCATCATCAATTTTTTCGCGCCGCGCAGCACTTTATTGATCGTTTCGATCATGTGCACAGGGATACGGATTGTGCGCGCTTGGTCGGCAATCGCACGGGTGACAGCTTGGCGGATCCACCAGGTCGCATAGGTCGAGAACTTATATCCACGGCGGTATTCAAATTTTTCAACCGCTTTCATCAAGCCCATGTTCCCTTCTTGGATCAAGTCCAGGAAGGATAGGCCGCGGTTGGTGTATTTTTTAGCGATCGAGATCACTAAGCGGAGGTTGGACTCCACCATCTCCCGTTTCGCTTCCTGGCTCTTGTCCATCCACCGTTGGAGCATCCGGACATCTTTTTTAAAGTCATCCAGGTTGCGGCCGGCGGCAAGTTCGCGCTTGCGCAGCTTGCGTTTAGCAGCGGACAATTTGGCCCCAGCGAACTTGTTGTGTTCGGCGCGTGGAGAAAGCTCTTGAATCTCTTTTTCGAGTTGAAGGAAGCGATCGTAAGCCCGCAGAATCACTTCGCCGAAGTCTTCGATGATGTTGTGGCGGCAGTGCATCCGGCGCAAGTAAGCTTGGGTGCGGATGCGACATTTTTCGATGTCATCTTGCAGCCGGATTTTGTCGTTCTTTTTAATTTTGGGATCCTCGAGCTGCATGATCAACGCACTGAGGACAGCATCTTCTTTCTTGAGCAGCTCGCACAGTTTAGGGAGGATTGCGAGGAATTCGGTTTTGTTAGCGACCTCTTTTTCAGAGATTGACTTGTCAAAACGTTCTTTGCCATGGATCAAATAGGTGGCGATCGAAATCGCTTCGCTGGTCGAGTAGCGGAAGCGCATGATGATGCGTTCGATTTGGATTTGCGCTTTTTCGATCCGTTTGGAAATCTCCACTTCCTCTTCACGGCTAAGCAGCGGGACAGAACCCATTTCTTTGAGGTACATACGGACAGGGTCATCGGGGGTTCCCTCGGACCGCTTGGGCATCCCTTCCAATTCCTTCGCTTCTTTTTTCCGTTCACGCTGCCGTTCAACCTCGGATTGGTTGAGGATTTGAATGTCCATCCCTGATAAGAAAATCAACACCTGGTCGATCAGATCGGGTGTGTCGAAATTCATCGGGAGGATTTCGTTGATCTCTTCGTATGTAATGAAACCTTGTTCTTTAGCGATACCGACAAGCTCATCAATTTTTTGCTGATGTTGCGGCGTAAAAACATTCTTTTGTGTGGATTTGCTCATGCGACCTTTGTTAGAACACAAACGTGTTGCCCTGGATACGAAATAGGGAACAAGTCGGGTTTGGATTGCAACCTATTCTTCCATAAAGGGATGTCTTTGTCAAGATTGCAATTTCGCTTGTCAATTCCCCTATTCTCGGGTACCCTTCCAGCCATAAATCCCCCACGGTTTCTATGACATTTTTTGAATCTTTAGAACTTTTGCCCGATGATCCCATTCTCAGCCTTCCACTGGTTTTTGCTGCCGATACTCGACCCTATAAAGTTAACCTAAGTGTCGGAGCTTACCGCACTTCCGAAGGGAAGCCGCTTGTGTTGCCGTCGGTGCGCAAAGCTGAACAATTTTTATGGGAAAAGGGGTTGAACAAGGAGTATCTGCCAATTGACGGCGATCCCGAGTTTAATCGTTTGGCACTACAACTCGTTTATGGTCAGGGACATGAACGTGAGGGAACGGTCGGCGCCCAAACCGTCGGAGGGACGGGGGCATTGAAAGTCGTCGCCGAATTTTTGGCCAATGAAGTCAGCAATAAAAAAATTTTTATCCCCAATCCATCGTGGCCTAATCATAAAGCGATTTTTAAAAAGTCGGGACTCACTGTTGAACATTATCCCTACTATCATCCAACGACGCATGGGCTGGATTTCGACGGAATGAAGGGCGCCATCGAAGCGATGCCGCCGCTCAGCGTCATTGTGCTGCATGCATGCTGCCACAATCCAACCGGCATCGATCCGACTTGGGAACAGTGGGTGGAGATCTGCCGGCTGATCCAATCGCGCCAACTGATTCCATTGTTCGATTTCGCCTATCAGGGCTTTGGAGATTCGCTGCAAGAGGATGCGAAAGTGATTCGCTACTTTGCGCAGCAGGGAGTGGAGTTTTTTACTGCTTCCTCGTATGCGAAAAATTTTGGGTTGTATGCCGAACGGATTGGGCTGCTCTCCGCTGTCATCCGCAACAAAGAGGGCGCCAAAAAAATCAATAGCCACTTCAAAACCATCATTCGTGGCATCTACTCGAATCCGCCGGCTCACGGCGCACGCATCGTTGCTGAAATCCTTGGAAGTGAAACATTGACCAAAGAATGGGAACGGGAAGTGAATGCGATGCGCGAACGGGTTCAAGAGATGCGCAAAGCGCTCATCGCCGGACTGCTCGCCGAGCATAGCCCGGTCGATTTCAGCTTCATGGCCAACCAGAAAGGCATTTTTTCGTATAGCGGACTCACGAAAGACCAATCCCTGAAATTGCGCCAAGATCATGCCATTTACCTGCCCACCGATGGACGCATTAATGTCGCAGGGCTCAACCACCATAACCTTGAATATGTGATCGAAGCGATCTTAACCGTATTGCAGTCATGAAAAAAATTCCCTCGCTCAAAACGCTCGCGGTCATTGGCATCGTGATCCTTTTCTTCCTTAGCCTATCGACTCACACCACCGATAAACTCCGTTCCCTGACCACTTCGTTCTTCTCACTCTTCTCCCCTACGCCCGCCTTAACCCAACAGGATGAAATCGACAAACTGAACCTCAAAATCACACTGCTCCAAAACACCGTCCAATCGCTGCAAGAACTGACCCAAAACATCCCTTCTGCTCACATTCCTTCTTCCGATTTCATCACCGCGCAGGTGATCCTCCGTACACCCGCCACCTGGAATAGCTCCTTGTGGGTCAACGCCGGCACAGCCACGAACGACGCGCTTAAAAAAACCATCGTCGCCAAAAATAGCCCGGTGCTCTCGGGCAATAACGTGATCGGCGTCATCGACTATGTATCACCCCATCAGTCCCGTGTTCGCCTGATCACTGATTCTGCTCTTACGCCTTCGGTCAGAGCGTTGCGCTCCGGGCCAAAAGACCCCTTATATCTCGCCAAAGGGGAGCTCCATGGTTCCGGCTCTCCCCTTTGGCGTTCCAATGCAAAAACGCTGACGGGGATCGGTTTCAACTACGATTTTGGGGATGAGTATTCCCCTGCGCGAGATTTACGCACGGGCAAAACATCACCCCATTCCACAGCCGTTCCCCTCCTAAAAGTCGGCGACATTCTTGTTACGAGCGGGCTGGATGGGGTTTTCCCGCCCAATCTTCCTGTGGCTAAAATCACCAAAATCCATCCCTTGCAGGAGGGCGATTTTTCTTACTCCCTTGAAGCCATCCCTACCGCCGCAAACCTTGACACGCTGACCACCGTCTTTATTCTTGATTCAACCACAGAGACACAGAGACACAGAGAATAAGATCCATTAATTTGAATTGTAATGTTTTTGATATAAAAATTAATTTAACAGTAATTAATTGTTTTTATTTATTTAATTATTTATAATGCATAATAAAAACAATTTAAAGGAAAATTATATGGCAGCTCCAGCAGTAAGATTACAAGATTATCAAGTTAATTCAGCCAACTTGACCCGGTTTGATGCACATTTAAGATCAGAACGATTCGCCAGATTAAGGAACGTCGTTGCTAATCTTCAAACGGAACCGCCAGTTATTCCAGTAATTAATAACCTTGACTTAGCCTTTCGCACCAAAGAACATAGAAGTGGTCCGATTATTACCGAACTAAAATTAGAAAAAGTCAAAATTCTAGCGACCGCAACCTATTTTAACTTTCGTCTTTCCGAGTGGAAAAACAAAGCGTGGTATCGTGTATTTGTGGCTGCAGCGGTTTCATTAGTGGCGACTCCGGTATTAACTGGTTTTGATATGGCAATGGTGGCCGGTCAATGCATCAAGAATCTCAAAATCGCACCGGTAGCTGCCTTGATTACTGAGGTAGCGGGCTTAGTATTATTCCCTGTGATCCAATTGATTCCGAAAAAAATCATCACCGCAGAACGTTTCATGTGGATCAACAAGCTTGCTGCTAACGCTAACGATGCGAACTCGGCTAAGAAATTTAAGTCGTTCGTAACAACGAGCGTTTTCCTTAATCCCGTTTATCTTTTCAATAAAAAGATCGTTTAAATTTAAAAACCTCTTGAAAAGCGGTTCCGCAAGAAACCGCTTTTTCATTTTTAAGAGTCTCTATGGAACCTGCTTCAAGAACTTTATCCACTCCAAGATTAGCTGAAGAACTCAGCTTATTAGATCAAGTAAAAGACATCAATCCGAACGCATGCATTCAAATTAATGAAGGGTCTCCGATTGCCTCTAAAGTTAAACTGACAGGTGAAACGCATTTAAGAGGAAGCCATCATTTATCCTCCTCTTTCAACATCGACCCGCAGTTTCAGGGTCATTTTTTCAAGATCAAGAATCAAAGGGGGCAAACATTGGCATGTATCAACGCTTCTTGCCACCTAGCCAGCGAAGAGGATGCCCGAATCCATCCAAAAATAGCTAAATCCCTTGATAAATCGCATGCCATCGGCTTTGAAACCGATATCCGGGAAGAAAATAACTCATGGGTTGCAAAGTTAGCTCAACGCAAACAATTAGCGATTGTAACAGGTGATGAGGAAATCATCCAAGCGACCAGAAAACTGACCCTGGGATTTGATATCACATTGATCGAACGTATACGCACGGAAAGGCTTCCAGCGATCACTTATGGACTTGAAACGGATGAAGAAGTCGCTGTGGCGGAAGGATTGATGCAATATCTACAGAAAGCAGCGGCCGCTTTTTACGCAGCGCAAGGCGAAAAAGAAGTTCCGAAATCAGACATAGAAAAGGCACGCGAAAACGTCAAAGCTTATAGTCAGTATAGCAACTACTTGCGGACCGGCGAGAAGATTCCTGAACATTATTTCTTTGATAAAGGTGATTGTTATGTTACCTATACAAGAAATCGCTATATGGCAAAAAGGATTGATCAATTGTTGCGGGAAGTGGAGTTAAATTTAGTTGAAAAACAGAAGCAAGATCCACACGCCAAACCTGCTCTTCTGCATTTTTTCACAGTCGGATTGATCCACACGCAAGATTTCGAGCGGAGTGGTTTATTGTTTCAAGGGATTCCAAGCATCTTGGAGCGTCTGGGTTGGAAGCTGAAGCGTGTACGTCCTGTAATGCCTTAAAGTAGGACTAAAGGGCGGTGCTCTGCCATTCGCATCAAGCTAATTCAGTGAGGGTTTGTCTTTGTGCCGCCCTTACAGGGCTCAATCCTATTTTATCTTTTACCTAGCCCTCCGTTCGCTATGCTCACTGCGGACTAGGCTTTAAAATTGTCGGTCCTTCGGACCTTCGGAGTTGGCACGAGTGAAAGAGTACCAGTCAGAGCAAATGACCGCCTGCGGTACTCTGGAATCTGCAAGAAACTCGCTATTCATGAGGACCGAAGGTCCGGCAGTTTTATAGCCCAGTTCAAACGAGCGAAGCGAGTGCAGGACTGGGATGCTCAATCAAAAACAATCCTATTTTTTGGATTTCGATCTTGTAGAGGTGGATTTTTTGCGGGTTGAGGAAGCTTTTTTTGGCACCTTAGCGCCTTTTTTGCGTGCTTCTGAAAGACCAATTGCAATTGCCTGCTTTCTGCTTTTCACCGTTTTATTCGATTTGCCCGATTTAAGCTTCCCTCTTTTCATTTTGTGCATCGCTTCTTCAACAGTGTCTTGAGATTTTTTTCCGTACTTAGCCATAAAATCACTCCTGGTTTGATCTTTCTTTCAAATTTCACCTTAAGTGATGGATGGGATTTATGCTAGGAGAATTAATGATACAACAGTTGGATGATTTCAAGAGCGATGATCAAATTGGTGAATAGGAGAAGGATCACCAAAAAGAATTTATTGGTGGGTGAGTAAGGCGTCGTAGGAAACTTCAGCAAATGATGTCCGATGTAGACAAAGGCAATTGGAATTAAACCATTTAAAATCGCTTCTCCAAAACCGCCTGCTAGGCTGATTGCCGTTAAGAAAATTTGGGGATAATTTAGCGCAAAGGCTGCCGGAGGTAAAAACACCACAGCCGTTAAAATGGCTCGGGATCTACCCGTGCGTGGCAAATTCGTTCCGTCTCCTAAAAAGTCCACCATCGAAAGCGCCACACCCAAGAGCGACGTGATCAACGCAAACAATCCAAAGAACAGCCCTAAGGTTCCAATCCACGAGTGATGCACAATCTCTTGCAACGTTTCTGTAATCGGAGTTCCTTGGGCTTGTGCCAATTGCAATTGATCCAACGGAATCGTTCCGATGATCAACCATTGCCATAAGGAGTAAACAATGAATGGGATTGAGGTGCCGATGATAATGGCCCAGCGCAATTTTTTAACATCACGGTTGAGATAGGTCGTTAGGGTCGGAATAATATTGTGATAGCCATAGGCCGAAAATAAAGTCGGCGCGGCAAACCAGGCAATCCCCCAGGTGCGATGTTCTAGCAATTGCGGCTTGATTTCGGTGGAACCGATTGAAATCAATAACACGTAAGAGATGATCAACCCAGCCATCAAGATCCAGTTGATCCGGTCCACCACTTTGTGTCCGATGAAAGTCAAACTAGCGAACAACAACGTAAAAATCCAAAACGCATAAGGATTTGCAATGGGAATTCCACTAATAGTAAACGCGTCAATGAAGATGGGAACTCCCCCCGCCAGGTACGAAACCATCAAGCAGTAGTAGAGAAATAAAAAGGCGGCACCACTGATCCACTTCCCCCAGGGACCTAAAAACCGGCCGGCCATGGACAGTAAGTTCGATCCCGCTGGCATCCACAAGGTTGCTTCCAGAAATAATAGACCGGTTGCCAGCATAAAGAGCCAGCATAATGTGCTGACAAAAAGGGCTGGATAAAATCCAGATACCCCCGTTACAACAGGAAGGGCTAGCATGCCCGCACCAATGCTGGTGCCGGCGATAAGCAAGATCCCGCTTAACAAACTGCCGCTTGTATCAAATTTTTCTTTGGTTTTCATAAGCTTGTAAGGAGTTTAAGGCCAGACGCAGTTAAAAATCAATCCCACAAAAACCAGTTAACCACAGAGGCACAGAGATCACAGAGAGATATAAATATAACAAAGATGACCAGGATAACCAGGATAGACGAAAAATAAAATATACCTTATTGTAAATAGATTCATGTATTCCCAACATTTATCTTTTTCAATATCCTGGTTATCCTGGTCATCTTTGTTATTTCCTAATTTTGCTTATTTGATAGTTCGGTTGAGAAATCTCTGTGATCTCTGTGTCGCTGTGGTGAAATTATGAAATCGGACGGCGGGCAAACAGGTAGCGCGGATTATCCCGAGTGGTCCGAAACGTACGATCTATACGCGTATCGGTAATCCTAACACCTCCCTGGGCAAAACGGCTGCCGGACCGGCTGCTCGATTCAATGATATGATTCTCATCCAGATAGATTCCAACATGATTGACAGAGCCTTTAAAATAGACTAAGTCCCCTTTTTTCAAGGGCTCCCCTTTAGGAATATATTGCCCTGCTCCAGCAGCATCCCGTTTAAAATTAATTTGGGCATCCACATCCGATGTAAACTGAATGCCTAACCCAAAGTTATACACCCACGAGGCAAAGTTGGAACAATCGAGGCCGCAATTTCGCGCCGGGAAGTGCCCACGTAGGCGAAACTCGTCGTTGCTTTTGCAATAAGGAACTCCTTTCTCCATCCAATACACAGCCGCTTCGATCGCACGATCCCGCTTCCACTGCTGCGCGTTGACTCCTTCAGGAATGCGTGGAGCCGGATATTCGCGCGCGCTAGGTCCCCAATTCCATCCTCCGCTCAAACGATAGCGGTCGGCAAACCATTGGCTTTTGAGTTGATTACTCTGATTTTCCGGTTTGGCTCGGTCTTCAAAATCGGCCCGAAGAGCCGCCTTGTACGCATCTCTTGCCGGGGCCGACGGCACCATCGCTAAAATGTTACGTTGAAGTGTGTTTGAAGTCGTCGCTAACGCTTGGAGATAATCTTGGGTGCTCGTTTCTACCGATGGTCCTGTTTGCAACGTCTGGGGTACCTCTAAGATTTTTTGTGAAATGGGACTTGCGATTTGGTTAGGGATCGTTCCATCGTAACCAATTTTATAATCAAAATTCATAACAACCTCTATAATTATTAGCTTGTTAAGACAACAAGCATAACATATATAATTTTATAATTCGTATTTAAAGTTTAAATTTTTATGTTATTAAAATTTGTTAAAGCGAAAAAATAAATTTGCTTGAGGGATTGGATCGTTCCCTTTAGAATTTCTTTTTATCGCACTATTTAGAGGTCGTAAATGAATGATTTGATTACACAAACTCCCGTATTTATTCTGTGCGGGGGAATGGGAACGCGCCTGAAAGAAGAAACTGAATTTCGTCCTAAGCCGATGGTGCCGATTGGCAACTATCCGATCCTGTGGCACATTATGCATTCGTACCGCAGACATGGTTTTCGCAAGTTTATCTTATGCCTGGGGTTTAAATCGGAAGTGATCAAATCGTACTTCTTGAACTACTCCTCGCTAAATAGCGACTTTACCGTCGATCTAAAGAGCAACCATTTAAAAGTACATTCGATCGATCACGATCAAGATTGGGAAGTGACCCTTGCCTACACAGGTGAGCAAACCATGACCGGCGCACGCCTTGCACGCGCCGCTGAAAAATATCTTGGGGACTCTCCGCATGCCGCTGTGACCTATGGAGATGGCTTGACCAATGCGAACCTGCGCAAGGAGTTTGAATTTCATCTCCAGCATGGGAAAATCGGGACCGTTTTAGGCGCCAACCCTCCTTCCCGTTTTGGCGAAATCTTGCTGGACGGCGATAATGTAGTGGAGTTTGATGAAAAGCCGGAATTCAAAGAGAACTGGATCAATGGCGGTTACTTCTTTTTCCAAAACAGCTTCTTCTCCAAATATGTCACGAAAGAAGAAAGCTGTGTGCTCGAGCGCACACCTCTGGTTCAATTGGCCGCCGACGGGGAGCTCAATATGTTCCGCCACCCTGGCTTCTGGGCCTGCATGGATACTCAGCGCGACCGCGATTATTTGAATCAGCTGTGGCAATCGGGTAAAGCCCCATGGGCGCCGAATTTTGAATTTGTTGAGGCCGCAAAAACTCAAGGAGTTCAAGCATGAGCGACTTTGCCAAGCATTATGCCGGGAAACGGATCTTAGTCACCGGCCATACGGGATTTAAAGGAGCTTGGCTGACGACTTGGCTGAAAGCGTTAGGGGCACAAGTGATTGGCTACAGTTTGCCGCCGCCGACACAACCGAGTTTGTTTGCCCTCACTAACTTGGAAAAGCAGATCACGCATGTGATCGGTGACATCACCGATTTCAATCTCTTTAAAAATGTATGCATCAATCATCAGCCGGAGATGATCTTCCATTTAGCCGCTCAGCCGATTGTCCTGCATGCCTATGACGATCCCAAACACACCTTTGACACCAATGTCGGCGGGACGGTCAACGTATTAGAAATCGCACGGCATGTGCCGTCGATCAAAGCGGTTTTGTGCATCACAACCGACAAATGCTACCACAACAACGAATGGATTTGGGGATATCGGGAAAACGATCGCTTAGGGGGTGCCGATCCTTATAGTGCGAGCAAAGCGATGGCGGAAATGACCGTCGCTTCGTACCGGGCCTCGTTTTTTTCTAAAGAGAAAGCGCGTAAAGTGTTGGTAGCATCTGCACGGGCAGGAAATGTGATCGGAGGTGGAGATTTCTCTGAATATCGTCTCGTGCCGGATTGCATGAAAGCGTTGTTGAGAGATGAGCCGATTGTGCTGCGCAATCCCCGTAGCGTGCGCCCCTGGTTGAATATTTTAGAGGTGCTGCAAGGGTATCTGCAATTAGGAGCCAAGCTTCTCGACGGCGACGACCGGTTTGCCGAAGCGTGGAATTTTGGCCCACAAGAAATTGAAGGAATCACTACCCAGGCATTGATTGAAGAAGCGATCACCCTGTGGGGCAAAGGCAAATGGATTCAGCCTAAAACCAGCGGCGAGCCGCATCACGAAATGGGCATGCTCCGATTGAATTGGGACAAGGCCGCCAATCTATTGAAGTGGCATCCCCGCTTGACCTGGAAAGAGGCCATACAAGAAACGGTGGAGTGGTTTAAAGCGTATCAACGGTATACCGTTGCGCCTTCCGAGGTTCATTTACAAACCGTTTGCCTCGAACAGATTCAAGCTTATTCCCAACATCCCATTCAATCATTTGCCCACGTGTGAGGAGCCATGCGCTATAATGAGACGCCGATCAAAGGGGTTTACCTAATCGATCTAGAAAAACGGAGCGATGAACGGGGGTTTTTTGCGCGTATGTATTGCAGAGAGGAGTTTGCCCACCAAGGATTGGATACGCAATTCCTTCAAGCCAACAACTCCGCTAGTGTTCATAAAGGAACCTTGCGCGGCATGCACTATCAGCTGCCCCCTAAGGCAGAAACCAAACTGGTGCGCTGCATCCGCGGGTCCATTTACGATGTCGTGCTTGACCTACGGCCAAACTCCCTCACCTTCGGAAAATCGTATGGAGCGACGCTATCCGCTGACAACCGGCTGATGATGTATGTGCCCAAAGGGTGCGCACACGGATTTTTGACTTTAGAAAATGATGCTGAAGTGTTTTATCTCGTTTCCGAAACTTATTCCAAAGAACAAGAACGGGGCATCCGGTGGAACGATTCCCGCTTTCAGATTAAATGGCCGTTTGCGCCAAGTGTAGTGTCCGACCGGGACCAAGCGCATCCCGACTTTGATCCTGCCCACCACTTAAACGAATTTACTTTGCAAAGGGGTTCATGAAGATCTTATTTACCGGAGCCAGCTCCCTGACCGGCATGTGGTTCGTCAAAGAACTCGTCGCGAGTGGCCATGAGATCACTGCCATTTTTCGGCAGCCGTTAGAATCGTACACAGGATTACGCCGGCAGCGCATTAACCAACTCGTACCGCTCGTCAAACCGGTGTTCTGCTGCTCTTTTGGCGATCCCCAGTTCCTTGATCTCGTCAAATCGGAACCTTGGGACCGTCTGTGCCATCATGGGTCCGATGTGACCGATTATAAAAGCGCTGCATTTGATTATCTAAAAGCGCTGGCAAGCAATACGTGCAACTTGAAAGAAATCTTAAACCATCTTAAAAAAACAGTTGTCGTGTTAACCGGAACGGTATTTGAACAGAATGAAGGTGCAGGCTCAGACGATTTACGCGCCGTATCGGCCTACGGGCTATCTAAAGGGTTGACTTCCGATGTGTTTAAATTCTTATGCCAGGCTGCACATGTTCCTTTGGCCAAATTTGTGATTGCCAATCCGTTCGGCCCGTTTGAAGAACCCCGTTTTACGACTTATCTGATCGAAAAATGGGTGAAGAATACTCCTGCAGACGTACGTGGACCAGCTTACATCCGCGATAATATTCATGCCACCTTGCTAGCAAAATCTTACCGTGACTATGTGGAAAGGCATTTTACAACCCCCTTTACCAAAATCAATCCAAGTGCCTACGTCGAAAGCCAAGGGTTGTTCACCACCCGCTTTGCTAACGAGATGCGCAAGCGCTTAAACCTGCCGTGTGAATTTATTTTGCATCCGCAAACCGATTTTCCCGAGCCGCAAAAACGGATCAACACCGATCCAGTCGACGTGCGTGCTTTAGGATGGAATGAAACCAAGGCGTGGGATGACCTCGCTGACTATTATCAATCCACCTATCAATCCGCGGCGGTAAAATGAAGCAACCATCGATCGGAATCGCGATCATTACCCATCGAGCCAAACACCACTTACCCAAATGTTTGCCGCCGCTCCTTAAATCGCCCTTAAAGCCGCGCGTGTTGGTCGTCAACTCATCCTCCCACGACGGCACGGTGGAACTGGCTCAAGAACTGGGCGCCGAAACGCTAGTCATCCCCCGCAAAACCTTCAATCATGGAGCCACCCGCGAACTAGCTCGTAAGCACCTGGGAACCGATATCGTGGTGATGATCACCCCCGATGCTTATGCAGTGGACGCCTCCTTAGTAGAAAAACTCGTCCATCCGCTCGCGCAGGGAGAAGCATCGGTGTCGTACGCACGCCAGCTGCCGCATGACGGCGCCACCTTTTTTGAAGCGTTTGCACGCCGTTTCAATTATCCTCGGGAGAGCCATATCCGCAGCTTCCACGATGTGCCTCGATTTGGTGTGTACTCCATCTTTTGTTCCAACTCCTGCGCCGCCTATCTCAATCGCGCCTTAGATGAAGTGGGTGGATTCCCCACCGTATTGCTCGGAGAAGACACTTTCACGGTAGCCAAACTCTTAGAGAAAGGACACAAAATCGCTTACACCGCCAACGCACAGATTAAACATTCGCATAGCTACAGCCTAGTGCAAGAGTTCAAGCGCAACTTCGACACGGGAATTGCCCGCGAACAGCATAAAGCGTTAATTGAAAAATATGGAAAAGATGAAAAACGCGGACGCACCTATGTCAAAGAGCTAGGAAAACAGCTCTGGAAAGAACAACCGCATCTTCTCCCTTTCGGGGCGTTGCGGATTTTCGTCTGTTGGCTCGGTTATAAGATCGGTAAAGTCAGCGTGAACGCACCTACTTGGTGGAAAAAGTTGTGCACTAGCCAAGACTTTTATTGGACCTCAGATCATTTTTTACCACAGAGCGTAACAGACCCTTCGGGGTCCCCTAACGGCAAATAACTAGAAGAAAAATTCAACACAAAGGCACAGAGGCACGAAGAGATTTCTTAGTCCTTCGTGCCTTTGTGCCTTTGTGTTGAATTGAATTTAAGACAGAAGAGGCAATGAAACTTGGATATTTATATAAACCTAAAAATCAACGAAATAGCAATTTGTTATTTAGGAGACACAGAGATCACAGAGGAAACAGTGCACCGTTCTAAATAACGAGATCTGGAAACATTTTTGCAGTTCGTTTTTACGTAGCGTTAAACACAAAACCGAACAGTCCTTCCCAAATTCTTTCGAGCGAAACGATTAAACGGTACTGGTTTGAAAGTAAATTATAGGGAACAGGGTCACTTTTCAATGAGCGGACCTCTTTATATAAATTGTAGGACAAACTCGCTCCATGCCGTAGGGATTCTCCTGCTGCGATGAGTGTCATACCCAGGTAGTTAATTCTAGCACAAACTCGAACTTCAAAATTGCTTTTCACTCTTGACCACAAGCCGGTTTTGGCGGCTCTATATTGATCATGATTACGATTAACTTTTTCCTGAAAGTAATGACTATAAAGTTTGACCTTCTCGATATTGATTGATGTTCTAATTTCAACCGCGCCCAAACCTCCATTATAAATAGCATCAAAATCTCTCAAAGAGTAGTCGATTTGTTTCGGATTTACGAGTAAGACAACCGTACGAACGTGTGCTCGTACATAACTCATATAGGTATTCACAAAATAACGATTAAAATTGGCATCTAAATAATTTAACGTTAGAGTATTTAAAATCCCATACACACTAAATGCAACCGTTTTTACAATAAGATCGACGCCACTTAGCGGCATAGCCGTCAATAAGAACACTCGAGACACCGTTTTGGGATGTACAACTTGAGTTGCTTCACGGAATGGTGTCGCAGGGATCGTCTCCACTTGATAGGTAAACGCTTTTTCAAATAAGGTATACCCGGGAGATAAAATTGATTTAATCATTTTTTTGTCTTATGGTTTAATTATTAAATAAGCTTAATTTTTTTATTGTTTAAGGTAGGGATCGATTTCGGGATTAACCATCGCTCCCACCCACGCTGTATAGATCATCTGGGCCGTCAACGCCAACTTCAATTGCGCTAAACGCAAATTAAAGAGACGTCCGTAAGGATGATCTGTTGTTTTATGAAGGGTAAAGCGCACTAAAACATCCAGAGTTCTTACAAAAAGTTCTATGGAAGCAACGACGCCAAGGACGACATGCAGGACACGGGTCTTTAGGTGATGATCTTTAAATACAGAAAGGCGTTCACGTAGCGAATTAGGGTCTGTTGCTTTAACGTTTTGTGCCATACCAATATGATCCAAGAGATGGTAACAATAAAGTTCTTGATAACTCTGGTGTTTATTGATGATGCTATCAAATTGTCTAGGATTTCCATTGTCGTTGGCGGTATAGGAAAATTTATAGACCACTACGTCGTGTTTGCAAAAATGATAAATGGTTTCGGGCGTATCCCAAAATAGCGTTGTCATTTTGGCTACACATCCGAATGAGGTAACGAAAGCGTGGGGAGTAGCAGGATGATTTTTTCCCAAGCGTCCTAAACTCACCACATATCCGGCGGTCAAAAATCCAAACCAGATTTGTTTTACCGTTAAATTGATGATGCCAACCGAAATAGTGAGTGCCAAATATCTTCTGGAAATATTTCCATTTGGCTGAGTCACATCCACTCCATTAACGTTTGTTGTGACTAACGGAATCGCTTTACTTACAAAATGATGAAATGATGAATCCATGGCTATACTCCCGAAATGGCAATGTTTAGACAGTGATGATTAAAAATGACCCCCATAAACCCTTCACAGACCTTTTCGGCCGCGATGGCTAACTTATATTGGGCTCCGAGTCGACTGTACCCATATCCATACTGATGCTCATTGCAGCTCTTGAATGCAATATAGCGCACAAAGACGTCTAAGGCTCGCACAGGGGTTTCGATGGATGCAGTCAAGGCCAAGAGCAGGTAATTGATCCGCGCACAAATTTTGGACTCAAATTGGGCTTTGATTCGATCGCCCAAAGAAGCCGATGCGGGATGCACCAGATGATTGGCCCAAGCTTTATTGATAAAATAATTGCAAAACAGCTGTTGGACTGCAATGGCGGATGAGAGTTCAATTTTGTTGCCGCCCCTAAAACTCCAGGTTGTTTTGCTTCCCACACAACAATAATAATTAAATTCAGGGTTTGTGATTAAGACCGCGGTTCTGCAGCCTATTTTGACATAGCTCAAGAGCGTTTCTATTTCTTTCTCGGAGTCAAAACCCTTAAATAACGTTCCATAACTTAGCATGTATGCTGACGCCTTAAAACCAATCCAAACAGCCTTGACCGTCCCCTCCATCACCGCTACCGGGACTGCGGCAAACAAATAAGGGCGCGATGTGGCCGTTACCGGATTGCTCTGCCTAATGTAGTCTACAGTTATTCCTTTATTAAGGAGGTATCTGGTTGGTTGGGTTAGCATCTCTGTAAAGCTCATATCTGATCCATCTTATTTTGCGGAGGCCCGCAGCTTGCTGCAACCCTCCTATTTTTTATTCAGGCAACACTTAAATTTTAGGCACTTCAACTAAGTTCGAGGTTGCATCATACTCTTCGTTAAAGATCACACCGAATACTCCTTCCCAAATTCTTTCAAGAGAAACGATTAAACGGTACTGATTTGATAGTAAGTAGTGGGGATTCGTTTCCGTGTCTGATGAAAGGTCATACTTGATTAAATTGTAAGCTAAACTGGCGCTATGGCGTAGGGATTCTACAGCTGCAATGATGACCATTCCAAGTGAGTTAATTCTCGCGCAAAGACGCCCTTCGAAATTGCCTTTTACTCTTGACAATAGGCCGGAGCGCGTGGCAAAAAACTCTCTATAATTATTAGAGATTTTAGTCTTAAAGTAGTCACTGTAAAGTTCTTTGCCGGCGATTTCAATAGAGGTTTTAGTTTCAGTCTGATCCTTTTTATAATTTGTGAAAAATCCTCTTAACGAATAGTTGATAAACGTTGGGTTAATGAATAATACCCACGTGCGAATGTGCATCCGTGGATAGGACATAAGTAGGTTCGCCATCGTATAATTGAATCGTGGTGATAGATAATTCAGTGTTAACGCATTGATGGTTCCAAATACTGCATAAGCAACAGTGGCTACCGTTAGATCCACGCAGCTTGCTGGCAAGGCTGCCAACAAATATAAGCGAGACGCTGTGTGAGGATGCACAGTCACTCGTTCTGGGCTACCTCCACTAGGAGGAGTGGTCTGCTTTTTATAAGTAAACGCCTTTTTAAATAACGTTGTTCCTGGAAATAAAATTGATTGTAGCCTCATCTTTTGCCTTCTGGGTTAACTTGAGTTAATTAAATTTTTGGGACTGTAAAAAAGTCCGTATTTATGTAGCTATACTCTTCATTAAAAATGACTCCAAACGCCCCTTCCCAGATGCGCTCAAGAGAAACAATCAATCGTAATTGGTTTGAGATTAAGTAGTGGGGGTAGGTTTCTGGAATACTTGAAGTTTTATATTTGATTAGGTTGTAAGCTAAACTGGCGCTGTAACGGATGGATTCCACAAAAGCAATCACGGTCATGCATAGATTGTTGATTCTCGCGCACAGACATCCTTCGAAATTGATTTTTACGCGTGACCAGAGAGTCGTTCTCGGTGTATGTAACCAATTCAAATGGTTATGAAAAGTCTTTTTCCAGAAATAATGGCTATACAGTTCTTGCTTTGTATTTGGAATGGATGTGCTGATCACCTGGCCGTTTTCATTTGGACAGTTAAAATTAAAGCCAACCGAGTAGTAAATGTTTTCCGGGTTAACCAACAGGACCCACGTGCGAATGTGTCTGCGCGCTAGATTGACAAGTAAATTTACACTTTCTTTATTCGCATTTGGATCTATAGAATTAAACGAGATGGCATTTATCCCCATAATGATTCCACAAACAACAGAGATGACAATCAGATCAACAGTGGAAGCAGGGACGGCTGCCAAAAGATATAAACGGGAGACCTTGCTTGGAACGTAGATCACTCTTGGTTGTTGAGTCGCTGGATCCTGTCTTCCTACAAGCGTAAATGCTTTTCTGAACAGTGTCTGACCCGGCATAAGAAGAGCTTTTAACATTCGAACATCCTAAACAAATGATTCATTATTGGTTTATTTTTAATAGCCTTAAGTAGTCTTGGGAGCGGGGAACATTTCGTGCGTTTCTTTGTACGTTTCGTTAAATACCACACCGAAGAGTCCTTCCCAAATCTTTTCAAGAGAGACAATAAGACGATATTGGTTTGCTAATAAATAGTAGGGAACATGGTCATCTTTCTTAGAGCGGCCATATTTAACTAAATTAAACCCGAAACTGGCGCTATACCGTAAAGACTCTCCTGCTGCGGTGAAGATCATCCCAACATAGTGAATCCTCGCGCAGATACGCGCTTCGAAATGATTTTTTATTCGTGAAGCTAAACTCTTGTTGGGTCTTAAAGCTGCATGATTTTGATCTACTTTATTCTTAAAGTAATGGGTGTACAGTTTTGCCCTTTCAATGACAATTGAGGTTTTTTCCGGATGATCGGGGCATGTCGATTCAAATGATCTCAAAGAGTAGTTAATGTGTTTTGGATTCACGAATAATATCCAGGTGCGGATGTGCATCCGTGCATAAGACACGAAGATATTCGCAATATCACGATTTAGATCAGGAATGGCATGGTTCAATGTTAGAGTATTAAGGGTCCAAAACAATCCACAAGCAACCGTCATGACTGTCAAATCAAGACAGGTTGCGGGCAACGCTGCAGCTAAATAAAATCGAGAGACGGTGTTAGGATGAATCACATCCCTGGCTGGGCGGCCATCGGCCGCAGGAATCTGCTGTTTACGATAGGTAAACGCTTTGTTAAATAATGTGGTTCCCGGAAATAACATCGCTTCAATCATTTTATTCCTATTCTTAATATAATCTTTATAATTATCTATAATTTAATCTTCGTTATTATATAGATGATTAGAATAGATCACAACAATAAAATAGTAACAAAGTTAATGTATAAATTTTTTTTAATTCCATTGGAATCATAGAATCATTGAAGTAAACGTAGAGACGGGGAGTCGGAGAGACGCAGAGGAATTTTAATGATTAACGTCTCCTATTTTTCAGCATAGAAAATGCCATATTTCCAAAGCTGCTTGCTTAAAGCTTTGTATTGAATGTAGGCGCTGACCAGATTCTCGGTGTTGCAGGCAGTACTAAACCCCAGCCACCTTGTCATGCGATCCAAAGCCAGGGCCGGATAAGCGAGCCAATGCAGGCGTCGGGAGGAAGGCGTAATCGAAGCTGTCATATTTGTAAAATGAATTTTTGAAAACCCAACTTCTTTCAAGTACACGTCAAAACGCACGTCATTTTCAATTTCAGCCACTCCCCATCCCCGCAGCCACTTGTCCATCATCTGCTGTTCTTTGGGTGTATAGCGCGTCTTAGTTAGAAAAGCGTCAGCAATGATCAGGCGTCCGCCCGGTTTCAGAAGTCGGTGCGCTTCCTGTAGAAATTGTTTTTTACACGGCGCATGGCATACGCTTTCAATCCCCCATACCACATCGAAGGTTTGGTCATCGAAAGTCGTCTGGCAAAAATCATTCACCAAAAAATGCGGGCGTTTTTCTGACGAGCAATGTTTTTTGGCATGGTTCTGGGCAGACTGCACTTGTTTTTCGCTCAAGGTGATGCCTGTCACATGACAGCCAAACCGGTTGGCTAAGTAGATCGAGCTTCCCCCAACTCCGCAGCCTGCGTCCAGTACATGATCGGTGGCTTGAATGCGCGCCATATGGGCCAGCACTTGATTTTCTTTCTCGAGTGCTTCCGCAAGGGTTTTGGTTGAGCTGTCCCAAAAACCTGCGTGCATGGCTAGGCTGCGGTCAAGATTCCAAAACCAGCGGTAGTGTTTTTCGCAGTCGTCGTAATAGTGGATGATTTCTTCTTGGGTAATCGGCATCGGGTTCCAGATTATTAAATCATTAATACGAGATTTATCAACCTTTTAAAATCGTAGTGTAAACTGGTCTAAGTTTTAAATGATACGAGGATCGATGTAAATTTGTAGGTGGGGGAACATTGATGTAGCAGCTGGAACGGCTTCCCCAGCGGCTTTTCAAACATCCTCTTCCTACCCTTTCAACAGAATCAACCACAGAGACACAACTAGGATATAAAAAAATAACAAAGATGACCAGGATAACCAGGATAAATGCAAGATAGAAAATTGATTTTAAAAATCAGATTACACAATAACTTGTATTATCTTTTCCTATCCTGGTTATCCTGGTCATCTTTGTTTGATTTTATCTCTGTGCCTCTGTGTCTCTGTGGTTAATTCCTTTTACGGTTTTTGGAGATGAAAAGGCTGATTGTAGACAATGCCCATGAGTCCAAAAAATAACGCTTCCACGCACATCGCGGTCTTGAGTTTTAATCCAAAGTCATAGGGATAGTAGACATGCATATATCGTTTCGGAACGATGAATTGCGCAGCAAAGCTGAGGATCGTTACCGCGATCAACGCGATGGATTCGCCAGCGGCTGTCAAGGCAATGTGCAGGTAAACCGCTCTGCTTTCTAACTCGCGTAGAGAAAATTCCGACGACTTCCTTGCACGCACAAGTTCATCAAAATAGTAGGCGCACAACAACGTGTAATTTTTTTGTCGCAAGTTGATCCGCTCGAACGAAACACCATGGTTTTCGGAAGGATAGGGAATTAAAAGGTTGCACTCCGCGAAATGGGGATTGACCAAATCTTTGATTTCAGCCACGTGGGTTAATCCGAAAAAGAGCAGCCGATTTGTCATCGTAAACACATGGATCAGGTCGCGCTGCCATGCGCGGCAATTTTTAAACGATTGACCTTTCGATAAGAGGTATCCAAGCGACGAAAACGCAACAGTGAGTTCTTTAAACGCAATTTCCACCACAGCGACTGGAAGTGCTGCCATAAAGCAGGCACGCGAACCTGCATAACGCACCCATTTATATTGTCGATCTAACTTTTTAACTTGTTCCAATTTAAGCGTGGGATCCGTTACGCGCAATTCGCTGAGCGCAATTCCCTTGTCAACTAACGCTTGAGTGGGATGGCATACAACTTGAAGCATACTCGATAAAGTTACGTTTTAGGATTAAAGAAGACTCCACAGAACCCGAGGTAAGCCAGTCTGGCAGCATTTCCCGCTTGATACTGTGTTTCTAAGCGCGCCACCGTTCTTGCTTCTTTTCTCGGTATATTAACCACTAATTTAAAAATAGCCATAATAGTTTTTAGAACAGCATCTCCCGTACCCAAAAATCCCAGGCCTAAATAAGTTGCGCGGGCCGAGAGTTCTCTCACCACCCAATGTTTGCTCTGATGTAGCCCGAACGTATAGCCCAATAATTTTTGTATTCGCGTCTTATTTCTGATTTCCATTTTATCAAAAGTGAGTCTTGTTCCATTTAAGGAGAAATCAAAACGGTCGACATAGAGTCCAAAATCCCTGTGATTGGTATCTCGTACAAAGTCATAGGTTAATTCCGGATCGGTGATGCCAAAACTGCATAACTGGCTCGTCTGAATCACTTGAAACATGAGATCAAGCTGAGTGTCTTTATAATCTCGAGCAAAATAACCGCGGGAGAGAAAGAAGGTGGTGGTTTTGAAAACAGTCAAACAATGTTTAACGGATAGTTCAACCATACTTAGCGGCATTCCGATCAGAAAGATCGCACGCGCCTTCCATACGGATCGATTTTTAGCCAACTGATGCCCTTTATTAATCATCGTTTCAGTTGGATTCGTAAGTAATTTAATCATAAAAAAAACCATTAAAAGTAAATTAAAGCCATTATTGTAATAATAAATCGCAATTATTTCAAGTTTAATAATTTAATTTGTATTTTTATTACACGGACAGCAACCGGAAGGGTTGCAACTGGAAGGTTTTTCTGAAGGTTCGCTGCTCGGACGGGCGTAGTCGTTGATGTAAAATCCGGATCCTTTGAAGGCTAGCCCAATCCCGCCGCCTGGGCCACGCTTGAATGCTTTTTTATTGCATTTAGGGCAAGTTTCTAGCGCAGGTTCTGAGATTTTTTGAGTGATTTCAGCCTGATGGCCGCATTCTTTACAGTGATAGTCGTATGTTGGCATCCTTGTACCTATACTAACCAGAGGCAGGAATTAACCAAGAGACACAGAGGCACAGAGATGCAAAAAATTGATGTATTACATTGCATCAAACGATAAACTTTTATCCTGCCGCTTAAGCGATGCTATTTATCTCTATTTGTTTTTATCTCTGTGCCTCTGTGTCTCTGTGGTGGTTAAATGATGGCTAATACCATCCACGTTCGTGCATGATCTGGTATGTTAGAAATCCATTCCTCCCATTCCACCCATACCCATACCGCCCATTCCGCCCATGCCGCCTGGCATTGCGGGAGCAGCTTCTTTCGGTTCAGGCTTGTCAGTGATCATGGCCGCGGTGGTCAGCAGCAGGGAAGCGATAGAGGCTGCGTTGGCTAACGCGCTCTTAGTCACGAGCACCGGATCGATCACACCGGCTTTGATTAAGTCAGTAAACTCATCGGTAAGACCGTTGTAGCCGAACGCTCCTTTGCCTTCGAAGATTTTCTCGGCAATGAGGTTGCCTTGCTTGCCGCAGTTGTTAGCGATTGCGGTAGCTGGAGCAAATGCTGCTTCGTAGATGATGCGGGCACCGACCGCTTCTTCGCCAGTGAGCTTCAGCTTGTCGAGATTCTTGATCGCCCGAAGCAGAGCAACACCGCCGCCAGGAACGATCCCTTCCGCAACCGCTGCGCGTGTTGCGTGCAGGGCGTCTTCGACGCGAGCCTTTTTCTCTTTCATTTCGGTTTCGGTGACTGCACCGACATTGATGATTGCGACGCCGCCAACCAGCTTAGCCAGCCGTTCTTCCAGTTTCTCTTTATCGTAAGAAGAAGTCGTGTTAGCGATTTCGGCCTTGATTTGGGCGATCCGTTCTTTGATGGCTGCGGGTTTGCCAGCGCCATCGATGATGGTAGTCTCTTCTTTAGAGATTTTAACCGTTTTCGCCCGTCCAAGTACATTCGGTTCGGCATCTTCAAGACGCAAGCCCACTTCTTCAGACACGACCGTCGCGCCGGTCAAGATCGCGATATCTTGGAGCATCGCTTTTCTGCGGTCGCCAAAGCCTGGGGCTTTGACGGCGCAAACCGGCAGGCCGGCTTTGAGCTTATTCACGACTAAAGTCGCCAGGGCTTCTCCGTCGACATCTTCTGCAATGATGAGCAGCGGACGGGGATTTTTTCCCATCGTTTTTTCGAGGATCGGGATTAATTCTTTGGCGGTGGAGATTTTTTTGTCAGTGATCAAGATGTAAGGATCGCTGAATTCGACCGACATATTCTCGGGGTTCGTGATGAAGTAAGGGGAGACATACCCTTTATCAAACTGGAGCCCTTCTACGACATCCAAGGTGGTATCGATCCCCTTCGCTTCAGCCACGGTGATGATCCCGTCCTTGCCGACTTTCTCCATCGCTTCAGCGATGATTGCCCCGATATCCGCATCGTTATTAGCCGAGATGGTGGCGATTTGCTTGACTTCCTCGGAGGAATTGATTGGGGTGGCCAGCTGGCTAAGGGCTTTGGTTAACTCCTCAACAGCTTTTTCGATCCCTTTCTTGATTGTCATCGGGTTTGCTCCGGCTGACACATTTTTCAATCCAAGGGTAAAAATCGCTTCTGCCAGCACGATTGCGGTCGTGGTACCGTCGCCAGCGATGTCAGATGTTTTGGCAGCGACTTCTTTGACGAGCTGTGCACCCATGTTTTCGAATTTATCTTTAAGGGCGACTTCTTTAGCGACGGTGACGCCGTCTTTCGTGGAGAGGGGCGATCCGAAACTTTTTTGGATCACGACATTGCGCCCTTTTGGACCCAGGGTGATCTTCACTGCTTTCGCCAGAGTTTTCACGCCTTTCGCAATCGATTTTAGGGCTTCATCATTAAATTTTAGTAGCTTTGACATAAGTTGTTGCTCCTATCAGCATGAGGTTAGGCGAGAATTCCGAGGATATCATCTTCTTTGATGAGGAGATACTCTTCCTCATTATCTTGGGACGGATTTTTGACTTCGGTACCGGAGTAAGAACTAAAGAGGACGCGATCGCCGACTTTGACAGACAGCGTGAGTTGGCGTCCATTTTCATCAAATTTTCCGGGACCGACAGCGAGCACTTCTCCTTCGCGCGGTTTTTCTTGAGCGGTATCGGGCAGAAGAATGCCCCCTTTAGTGGTTTGGGCTTTGGAGCGTTGAATGAGGACGAAGTTTCCAAGTGGTTTAATTTTAGGTTTGGCCATATTCTATCTCCTTAAATTGAGGTATAATCATGTAAAGTCTAGGCCAAGTTTAGAAGGTAAAACTGTTTAATGTCAAGGCGCATTTAGCAGAAAAAGCTCCCGAGTGCCAATTTTAGATGAAAAAGAGGGATGTTACCACAGAGACACAGAGATCACAGAGGAAAATCAAAATAATCAAAATTCACCATTGATTAAGATAACCCATATTCGATTCATTATCTCTGTGCCTCTGTGGTTATATCTGTCTATTACTAAAAAACTTCGGAGCTAAGAACCGCTGGCTCGATTTTTTTGGAGGCAGCCCAAATGCTCCACACAAAAAAGCCTCCGGCTGCCAGTGAGATGGCGGCAACGTATGGCGTACAAGCAGCAACCGTCGGTACAAACACAAGCAACGCTTGGTAAGTAAGGGAACCACTCCCCTTTCCCAAACGGGCAAACACGCCATCGATCGCTGTTTTGCCATTGAGCCGGTCTAAAGAGGTGAGGGGGAGGTAAGCAATTTCTTTGGTGATATCATAGAGGGT
>JAGVLX010000004.1 GCA_020054065.1 Parachlamydiales bacterium
CGATTGAAAAGCTAGCGGGAATGATCTGCGCGATCGACGAAAAAGAACAAGGATTGCGCAGCTTGCTCGGCGAACTGTTGAAGGTAGCCGCCTCAGAATTCGGCATAAAAATCATTAAGCAGTGCATGCACATGGCAGGCGGACGAGGCTATATGGAAAACAACGATTTCGGACGGCTGATGCGCGATAGCTTGGCGAGCTATTATGGAGAAGGCGCTAACGATGGGCTGCTATACCTAGCCGGAAAAGACATTTTATACAAAACCGACTTTACCGATTACCTAGAACGGACGTTCGGGATAGATGCCGAGTTAGAAGAGTTCAAACAGCTATTAAAAAGTGCCAAAGCTAATTGCGCGGATTTAAAAGCGCCTAAAAATTACTCATTTTATCTGCTCCCTCATCTAGGAATGTTAGGATTATTCTTACTCTTAAATGCGGTTTCTAAGAAGATCTATACCTGTGATGCTCAACGGTGGGCGCACAAAAAACTCGCCAAACGCATGAAAACCTTCAAAGACGAAATCCTTGACTTTAATCAAATTCCGGACAAAAACGGAATTGGGCAGCTGATGGACAGCTGGAGCCATGAGATCGGGGATATCGAATTCAATATGGCTGGAATCGAGACAAAAAGAGATCCCCTGCTTAAAAAAGTCATATGAGTTAGAGTATGAATAATCATCCCAATAGCCAGGAAGAACTCGTCAAAAGCCTTAAGGCACCCATCGCCCAGCTTGTCAATATCGAGCCTGCTCAGATCGATCCCAATGCGCCGCTCGTTTCATACGGTTTGGACTCTATGACCTTCTTTAATTTGTCCTTTGAGTTAGAGGAAAAGTATGGACTGAACATCATGGAAGAACAAGTCACTATGGATGTCACCCTTAATCAACTTGCTAAATTGATTATGGAGAAACAGAAAATTGGCAAAGGAACCTAAGTGCTGGGGACATTATTTCCGCTTAGCCCCTACCAGCAGTGTCTATACCATCAACATACCTATGGAATCTCCTCGCCCGCCAACAGCATGATCCTCATGTTAAAGCTGCGGCGATTTAACGATTCTGCCACATTGATTTCCGCCTTTCAACAAACGCTGAATCGCTATCCTTATTTAAAGCATGCCTTTACCTTGCAGGAGAACCAGCTGGCCGCCAAAACAAAAGAGGACGCTACCACTAAAGTACACGACCTAACAACCCTGAAGGCCGACCAACAAACCGCTTTCATCAAACAACAGGCCGAACAAAGCCTCGATCCATCCGAGCAGCTGTGTGAGTTTCATCTTTTCCGCCTCAACGACATCGAAACCGTCCTCTTGTTTAAGTGGCACCACATGGCTGGCGATATTGTATCCAGCGGACTGGTCTTTAAAACGTTTTTTGATTATTTGACGCAAAAACCGGACGTAGGTGATGTAAACGCCGATTCCTATGAAGAGTTCGTCAAGTGGCAGCAGGAGTTCATCCATTCAGCCAAAGGGCAGACGGCGCGTGAATTTTGGCAAAATAAAATGAAGCAGCTTCCGCCGGCCGGGCGTAAAGAACCGCTGGATAGCCATTCCGGAGCCATTTCCCATTTTGTAATCGACCGCGCGCAAACGGGTGCCATTAAGCAAGAATGTGCTGTAAAACGGCTCACATTCGCTCAATATTTTTTGGCCTTGTTCCATCAAAATCTGGCCCATCTATTTAGATACGATCGTGTGCTCACCATGATGCCGATCAATAACCGTCCCAATAAAGCGTTCCGGGAAACCATTGGTTATTTTGTGAACTTTGTGCCGATCGTGTCCCATCAGGGAGAGTTCGATCAAATCAAACAGGAAATGACGGCCGCTTTAAATCATAGCAGCTTTCCGTTTAATCTCCTTTACGGCGCTGAAGATAAAACTTATGGAAATCTGTTCGAGCATGTGTATAAATATCAGGACGAAAAAGTATTTGCCTATGATTCCACGCTAGAAGTAGAAAAATTTGGCGTGAAAGAAAACATCGTCAGCTTGGATGATAATTTAGTCGAATACCCGCGCGGCGGATTGTCGTTGATTATCTCGCACAGCGATGACACAATCAAAGGCGCTTTTCATTACAACAAGAAGCGGTATTCAACAGAAGAAGTCGTAAAGCTCCAGGATTCTTATCTAAAATCGATTAAACTATAAGGGGACGAAGGGGACGTAGGGGACATAAAAGCCTGTCAATAAACTTATGCCCCCTGTGTCACCTTGGTCCCCTTCGTCCCCTACGGTAAAGCAATCGAAACCGAATCCAATTTATTCAAATAATCTACCACAATATCTGGCGTTAACACTTGCGGCAGGATCACCGGTTCCTTGCTGTCGGCCGGGAATAATAGATACAGCGGCACACCATTGCGCCCATATTTGCGCAGCATCGTCGTGATGGCCGAATCGTACTTGGTCCAGTCCGCTTCCATGCGCACGATTCCCAATTCGGTCATCTTCGCGTCTACTTCCCGCATGTTCAAGACCATGCCGTTCGTTTGGCAGATCAAACACCATTTGGCGGTAAAATCAATAAAGACCGGCTTTCCTTCCTCCCGCATCGCTTGCAGCACCTCGGTTGAGAAAGGAATCCAATTCCCTTTTGTTTCCGCCGACGCCTCATACCCTTCCGCAGGCGGCACCGCAGCCTTATACACTCCCACCCCGCCCATCATCAAGAAGAGGAGCGCCGCAAATGTACCGAGGTATCGTGTCGCCGGTCGATTCATCGGCGAACTCCACCGTCCATAGATCCAGCACCCGAACGCCAGCAATAAAAACGCGAACAGCAACGTGAAGAGCGCCATCTGGTCGGTTTGCGCGCCAAACACCCACAACAACCACAACGCCGTCGCCAGCATGCAGAAGCCCATGAACTGTTTAAACCCTTCCATCCAGGCTCCAGGCTTAGGCAAGAACCGGATTAATTCAGGAAACGCGGCTACTAATAGATAGGGAGAAGCCATTCCGAGGCCTAAGGAGGTGAACAAAATCAAACACCAAAGCGGAGACAACGTCATGGCAAATCCAATCGCCGCGCCCATGAACGGTCCCGTGCACGGAGTCGCCACAGTCGTCGCCAACACGCCGCTAAAGAAGGAGCCCCAATATCCGCCCTGCTTGGTTTTGAAATCGCTTTCCGCTTGTCCGGCCCACGAAGCGAAGAAAGTGCCTATTTCAAACACACCGAATAAGCTCAGGCCGAACACCAAAATGATCGCCGCCAATACTGCCACGAAGATCGGTTCTTGCAACTGGAACCCCCATCCCATCATCTGACCATACGACTGGAGAACAATCAAAATCGTGGCTAAAATCCAGAACGACAGCAGCACGCCGAATGAAAAGAGCAGCCCGTGCTTCAACGTCACTGAGCGGCTTTGTCCGGATAGCTTGACAAAACTTAACATCTTCAACGACACCACCGGCAGCACGCAGGGCATTAAATTCAAAATCAATCCGCCTAAAAAGGCAAACAACAACGCCGCCGCAAAGCCCCCTTCATAATCCGATTTTTCGACAGCCGTCATTTCCTCTGTAAAGTAGTAGGGCGGCATGGAGAGCTGTCCAAGTTTGCGGTCAGCGACGGCAATCAACCGGTCTGCCCCATGCGGAACCCTTAAAGGAAACTCCAAATCCCACGATTGTTTCACTTGCGAATCGGGATGGTGAACCACCAAGGCGCCTTTTAAGGCTGGCGTGGGGGGTCGATCCGGGAGGCATTTTAGGGTCAGCAGGTAATGATTCGCCAACGTCGGATGTTTTTCAAGCTGCAGCGGGAACGATTCATCCAAAATTCCCGACTCTTCCGGACAGAAATAACCAGCAATCTGATCAGGGGGAACATTCGCTTCATCGGGCAAATGGAACTCTAGCAAAACTAAATCTTTATAGTGCTCGACCTTCACGTCATTCAATTTTTGAGGCAAGTTGGCACGCGCCTGCCGGAACTGTTCGACATGAGCTGCTGTTTTCACCGGCTCATTGTTCGCAACAGGCAGGCGGAGGGTCACCGTGGCTGATCCGGGCAAACAGGCGGATTCGGAGCAGACCAGCCACGTCACTTCGGCTTTCAATTCGATCGATGAATCGGCTAAATTTTGGTGCG